>NZ_VNHM01000009.1 GCF_008124625.1 Desulfallas thermosapovorans DSM 6562 | reverse complement strand
GTAAAAACCATATTTTTGTGGTGGTACTTTGACAAGACATTCCGGGTTGAGACATGAACCGGGTACAGGGAAGGGAAAGTTTTCCCCTAGACGGTGATATTCTTCGGGTGTTGCTGTTGTATAGAATATTTGTTGCATTTATGATCACTTCCAACAAATATTCTACCTTTGCTGGAATGAGTTTTGAAGGTAATATTTGGCAACAGACTGACGGACTGACTAATATTAATCCCAATGTAATTTAAGAATTTTTTGCAGTTTATTTTAGTATTGACACCGGGTGCAGATTGTTCAATGTGATAAAATAGCGGGGGTTTTGGATAATTGAAAATGAGAATCTACAACCAGATGAATTTGCCGAGATGCAGCGGCACTGTGAAATCGGTTATCGCATAGCAAAATCCGCCCCAGATCTTAATCACGTTGCGGACTGGATTTTAAAGCATCATGAATGGTGGAACGGTCAGGGTTATCCCCTTGGCCTTAAGGGGGAAGACATACCCCTGGAATGCCGCATTTTGTCCATCGCCGATGCCTATGATGCCATGACCAGTCACAGGCCATACCGAAAGGCCATGTCACACGATAAAGCTGTACGAGAGCTCAAAAGATGCGCTGCCACGCAGTTTGATCCTCAACTGGTACAAGCATTCATTAAGGTGGTTGAAAAAAACAGGCTTATGGTGGATATCCGGAACCAACAATAATGAATGGAAGCCTAGGAAAGGGAAAGGGAATAATCACAGGCTAAACGCTTGAGCAATGTGTTTATTCTAAAGGAGTAGGAATATTCAGATTTGTTTTTATTGTGGTAGAAGTAGCCATCTGTTACCGTGGAAGTTCTTAAACGCAAAATACTATAACCTCTATGCAGCGCATTAAGACGGGTACAATAAAGCCGCCTCCTACGGGCGGCTTTATTGTGCATATTTTACGTGGATATATAAAATAAAAATAGTTTTATCTTAAATTCCTAATTGGGACCTCTTTTTCATGATATGGGCTTCAATCCCTTCAGCTGCACTTTCCGGTGTATCCGCCAGGGCCACTTTGCCGCCGGTGAGGCCTTCCAAATCTTCGGTTAACAGTTTCACCAGTTCCGGGCCACCCGTTACCGGCGGGGTGGGAGCTAGGTGTGTATACAGCCCGAAGGCCAGGGCAAAAAGGGCGTCGATGGTGGCTTTTTGCTCCAGGTACTGGGGTGCGGTAACCGCCACCGGCAGGTCGGAGGTATCAACTCCCAGAGCGTTGGCGATTTCCGTCACCAGCATGGACATGCGCCCCGTGTCCGTGCAGGTGCCGAAGCTGAGCACCGGGGGGATGCCCAGTGCTTTGCATATTTCCTGCAGCCCGCTACCCGCCATGGCCACTGCGCCGGTGTTGCACAAACCGGCCACTTCCAGAGCGTGGTTGCCGCATCCGCCGCTGATCACCAGTATATCCCGCTTGATCAACTCTTTAGCCACGTTCACAGTCATGTAGTCATGGAGGCCTGTAGCCGGGGTGGTGCAGTTGACCAGTGCCGTCACACCTTTGATTTTGCCCGCTTTAATTACGTCCAGCAGCGGGTCCAGTTTGCCGCCCAGCGCGTTTAAAACAGCTTCGGTGGAAAAACCGGCAATGGCTTTTTGTACCCGCCCGGGCACTTTAGCGGTAATGTTGCGTTCTTTACGCTTTTTAAAGTTTTCTATACCCCAATCGATAAGCTGCCGGGCTATGTTGGCGGCTTCGGGAGGTTTGTAGTCAAAATTCTTTTCCACTCCCGGTATACGCACCAGGTCGTTCACCGACACCATGGTAATCTGGTATTTCTCGGCATAAGGCGCGATATAAGGGGGAGAACAGTTTTCATCCATGGCGAACACGTCCACAGTTCCGGTGGCCAGCAGCGGTTCAATGGTCATCCAGTTGCCCGTTAGACCGTTAAACACTTCGTCCATGGTAAAGCGTTGCAGCACTTCCTGGCCGCATTCAATGGAGCCTGTTACCTTGATGCCCTTTGCCCCGGCCTGCCGGGCTTTCTCCTGGTTGGCCGGGTCCCTGGCGGCTAAAATACAGGCCACACCAATCCAGGGTTCGTGTCCGTTAAAAACAATGTTAACATAATCAGGATCCATGATTCCCAGATCTACCTGTACCTCATGGGGGGATGGGGTACCGAATAAAATATCCTGCACCATTTCCAACCCGATTTGGGAACCGTAAATAGTAGCAATTCCCAGCCGCATGGCCTTTTTGGCCATGGATACAAAATCACCGTCCACATTGGTCAGGCAACTGGCCGCGGCATCCTTTATTTCATGCATTACCCCGGCCGGGTAAATGGCCAGTTCCCGCCACAGTTTTTTCCGGGGCTCGGGGGCAAAAACCTCCACCATTTTTGGCGGCTCATCGTAACCGCTGCTGAGCTGGTACATTAGAAAGTCAGCCAGGCGAATGGCAGCTTGTTCAGGACCACCGCTTTTGTCTATTCCCAGCTTGTCACACATCCAGTAAAGCTTGTCGGTATCGGTAATCTGGTAAGGTGTTTTACCCTCCGCCGTGGACTTTAAAGTGCGAAAGGCATTGTAGGCGTGATGAGTGTAAGTGGAAGTACCCATCATATTGCGGAGCAGCATGTCCCGCATGGCCATGGCATTGCGGTCGATACCACAGGTGCCGTGGGTGGCCCCCACCTTGTCGGAGATGCGGCACGGTCCGCCGGTACAAAGCTGGCAGCTTACACCTTCCACACAAAACCCGCAGCGAATTTTAGTCTGGGGATCATAGCGGTCAAATACATTGCTAAGACCGTCGTTATGGATTCGTTCATACATTTCCTGCACCGAATCGTGGATGCTGATCCGGCCGTCCATACGGTGCGTTGCTTCCCTTGGCATAGCTTACCTCCAGTTGTAAAATTTTTATTATTTTTTATAACCGGGAGATATTTTATGCACGCCCGCCAAAGAAAAAGGAGCAAGAGAACCGTCCCCTTGCTTTCTTTTATCCTCGAGATAGAAAAAAGGCTCCGGTTGCTAGTCCGGGGCCTTCATACCTAATCCCTTTATTTTTTCCTTATCGTTTTCAGTACTGTTTTGGCGCTGGTGGCCGCGAAGCTGAAAAAGCCTTTGTGGCGTTTTAATACGTCCTCCAAAGCATTCAGTACATAATCAATTTCCTCCTTGCTGACTATCAGAGGCGGTTCCAGCCTGATTACATTGGGGTTGTTTAATGTATAAGCGGTGACGATGCGGTGTTTGTTGAGCAATTCCCCTGCCACCATGCTGCCCAGGTATTCATTGGACAGTTTCGAGGCCATGCCCATGGTGGCCTTGTCGACCAGACCGCCGGGTTGGGCCAGCTCAATGCCGATGAGCAAACCCCGGCCCCGCACCTCTTTTATCAGAGGGTATTTTTTTTGTAGATTTTTGAGGCCTGAAATAAAGTAACGACCCTTTTCTTCGGCTGCTCGGGCCAGGTTTTCTTTAACCAGTATCTCCACAGCAGCTACGCCGGCCGCTGCAGCCCACGTGTTGCCGCCGAATGTGGAGGTGTGCAGGGTGGCCTTTTCCACGCTGCCATATGCCTTGTTCCATATTTCACCGGTGGTGATGAAGGCACCGATGGGCATTATTCCGCCCCCCAGGGATTTGGCTAGGCACATTATATCGGGTTCCACGTTCTCATGCTGGCAGGCAAACATAGCCCCGGTGCGTCCGAAACCGGTTTGGATTTCATCCGCAATGAGCAAAGTGCCGGCTTCCCGGCAGGCCCGGGCCGCCTCGTTGAGATAGCCCGGGGGAGGCACGTTGACGCCGCCTTCTCCCTGGATGGGTTCCACTATGAAGGCGGCGGCCTGATGCTTCTTTAAAGCCTGGCGAAGCGAAACAATATCGCCGAAGGGCACTTCAATGCATTCCTCCAGCAGTGGGGCAAAGGGTTTGCGATATTTTTCCCGCCCCGTTACCGACAGGGCGCCGAAGGATTTGCCATGGAAGGAATTCTGGCAGTAAATGAATGCTTTTCTCCCTGTGGCGGCCCGGGCTAATTTTAGAGCCCCTTCCACTGCTTCGGCTCCGCTGTTGCATAAAAACGATCTTTTCAATTTACCCGGTGTAATTACGGCTAGGTTGTGCAATAGCGCTGCCGCCATAGTGGGCACGCCGGCCTGCATTAAATTTGGCATTTCTTTGACTTGCTCCACCGCTGCAATAACCAGGGGATGATTGTGCCCCAGGTTAAGGGAGCCGTACCCGCCAAGAAAATCAAGATAATCATGGCCTTCGCTGTCCCAGAGCTTGGTGCCCTGGGCCCGGACGAATTGCCGGTCAAAATTCAGCATCCCCAGCATGGTCACTAGGCTGGCATTGCCATAATTTTTATGCAGTGTTCTGATTTCTTCCCTTTGCAGAGATTGGGCACGGGAAACGGAGATGATCAAGTCGGGTGATATTATCGATGCTTCTTTATTTATATTCATAATAGTCCCTCCCAGATTGTGCATAAAATTGTGCACAATATCAATGTATCATGCTGGCAAGGGAGGTGTCAATTTAACATTTAGCACACATTGCTTGACACCACTGCTTAATTTAAGTAAAATTAGCTGTAAAGTATTTTTGCTTTATATAGAAAGGTTATTTATTCATGGATAAGGTTATCATGATGACTTTGTTGTACGATTTTTACGGCCCGCTATTAACGGAAAGGCAGCAAAGGTTTATTGAGCTATATTACGGAAATGATTATTCGCTGGGGGAAATTGCCGAAAACTATGGCGTAAGCCGGCAGGCGGTGCATGATACCCTTAAAAGGGCGGAGCATATCCTTACCAATTATGAGAATAAGCTGGGACTGATAGATAAATTTCTAGCACAGCGCAACAAATTAGCTGAAGTGGCCCGTTTGTTGGAAGAGACCCGGAAACCTTCGCCCCAACAGCTGGCCCGGGCTAGAAAGGTATTGCAGGAACTACTGGAGATGGACAGGGGGTAAAAAATATGGTTTTTTCCGGTTTAGCTGAAAAGCTCCAGGAGACCTTCAAAAAGTTAAGGGGCAAGGGCCGGCTCACCGAAGAGGATGTCGACCAGGCGCTGAAAGAAGTGCGGCGGGCGCTTATCGGTGCTGATGTTAACTTCAAGGTGGTCAAGGATTTTATCGCCCGGGTCAGGGAAAGGGCCGTGGGTATTGATGTTCTGCAAAGCCTCACCCCCGCCCAACAGGTAATAAAAATTGTCCATGATGAATTAACTTCGCTCATGGGTGGCTCCCGGAGCAAAATTGAACTGGCTTCGGCACCGCCCACGGTGGTGATGATGGTGGGCCTGCACGGGGCCGGTAAAACCACCACCACGGCCAAGCTGGCCAACCACATGCGCCGCCAGGGTCGCAGGCCTTTACTGGTGGCCTGCGATATCTACCGCCCGGCGGCCATTAAGCAATTGCAGGTGCTGGGCGGGCAATTGGATATACCCGTGTTTAATATGGGTGATGGCGTGGCTCCGCCGGATATTGCCCGGGCGGCGGTGGAAAAGGCTCGCCGGGAGGGTAATGACCTGGTTATCATTGACACTGCCGGCCGGCTGCACATCGATGAAGAGCTGATGGCCGAACTGCAGAACATTGTAGAGGCTGTAAAGCCCAATGAGATATTGCTGGTGGTTGATGCTATGACCGGGCAGGATGCCGTTAACGTTGCTAAAACCTTTAACGAGCGTTTGACTTTAACCGGTGTGGTGCTTACTAAACTGGACGGTGACACCCGGGGGGGGGCGGCACTTTCGGTTAAAGCAGTTACCGGTTGTCCGATTAAATTCGTCGGTGTGGGCGAAAAACTGGACGCCCTGGAAGACTTTCATCCCAACCGGATGGCTGACCGCATTTTAGGTATGGGCGATATGCTTACTTTAATTGAAAAAGCCCAGGCCAACTTTGATCAAGAACAGGTTGAGAAACTTAATAAACGTATCCGCAATATGGAATTTACCCTGGATGACTTTGTTCAGCAGTTAAACCAGGTTAAAAAAATGGGACCCATAGACCAAATCCTGGGCATGATCCCCGGTCTTGGGGGTATGAAAAAACTCAAGGACTTGGAAGTGGATGAAAAGGATCTGGTTCTTGTGGAGGCCATCATAAAATCTATGACTCCCTGGGAAAGACAGCATCCCCAGGAAATAAACGGCAGCCGCCGCAGGCGCATTGCCCGGGGCAGCGGTACCAGCGTCCAGGAGGTTAACCGCCTGCTCAAGCAGTTTGAGCAAACCAGGAAAATGATGCGCCAGTTAATGGAGATGGAAAAAAGCGTGAAAAAGGGTAAAAAGGGATTTTTAGGTTTCGGTAAAAAAGGATCGCCTTTCTAAACGCTAAAGGCATTTTTATACCAGCAAAAGGAGGTGACATTAGTGGCAGTTAAGATCAGGCTCAAGAGAATGGGGGCCAAGAAAAAGCCGTTTTACCGGATAGTGGTGGCCGATTCCCGCTCTCCCCGGGACGGTCGTTTTATAGAGGAAATTGGCTATTACGACCCGCTAAAGAATCCCGCCGTGATTAACATCAACGAAGCCAAGGCGGCGGAGTGGTTGCGCAAGGGAGCACAGCTTACCGATACCACCAAAGCGCTGTTTAACAAGGCTGGCATCAATAAAAATGTTGCCGGTGGCGAAGGCCAGTGAGGAGGTTTAACCGATGAAGGAACTGGTGGAAACATTGGCCAAGGCCCTCGTCGACCATCCTGATATGGTGACCGTGGATATGATTGAGAAAGACAAATCCTGTGTGATTGAATTACGGGTTGCCCGGGATGATATGGGCAAGGTTATCGGTAAACAAGGTCGTATTGCCAGGGCCATTCGGGCCGTTGTAAAAGCAGCAGCCACTAAAGAGCACAAAAAGGTCACCGTAGAGATTATTTAAATTCATAACATAATGACCAAAAGGGGGCATACCGCCCTCTTTCGCATTATAACCGGTTTACCATTACATACCGGCGGGCCTTGGGGCGGTGTTTGCTTTACAGAATTACCAGGCATAATGATGATAACTTGTTTAAGTTTTGAGGTGATGGTTTTGCCGGGTGCAGATGAGCAATATATAACCATAGGTAAAATAGTTAATACCCAGGGGCACCGGGGCGAAGTCAGGGTTTTGCCGTTAACGGATTTCCCCCGGCGCTTTGACGATATGAAAAGGGTTCATGTGAGCCTGCCGGAAAAAACGACACTAATGGATATCGAAAGAACTTATCATCATAAAAAGTTTATTATTATTAAATTTGCCGGTATTGAGGATATGAATGCCGCGGAAACCCTTAAAGGAGCATCCCTGCTGGTTCCCAGAGATGAGTTGATGCCTCTGCCCGAGGATACCTTTTATATCTTTGACATAGTGGGCATGGAGGTGTACACCGTTGATGGTCGCTTGCTGGGGCAAGTGCGGGAAGTGCTGCAAACCGGTGCCAATGATGTGTTTATTGTCGAGGGGACGACCCGGCGCCCGTTACTGGTACCGGCGCTAAAAAAAGTGGTGCGCAGTGTTGATATGGAACAGCGGAAAATGACCGTTTGTTTGCCGGAGGGGTTGGAAGAGTTGTCATGAAAATAGATATGCTGACATTATTTCCGGAGATGTTTTCCGGTCCCTTTGACAGTAGTATTATTAAACGGGCCAGAGACAAAGGACTTTTGGAAATAAACTTTGTTGATATTCGCGATTTTGCCGGTAACAAGCACAATACCGTAGACGATACCCCCTATGGTGGTGGGGCCGGTATGGTGTTGCAGGCACCGCCCATCATGCGGGCACTGGAGCATGTGCGCAGCCAGAGGGGCGGGTTGCTGGCCAGGGTGGTATTGATGTGCCCCACCGGCCTGCCCTTTAACCAAAACTGGGCCCGGGATTTGGCCCGGGAAGAACACCTGGTGATTATCTGCGGCCATTACGAGGGTATTGATGAGCGGGTGCGGGAGTTGGCCGTGACCGACGAGTTATCCATCGGTGATTACGTACTCACCGGTGGTGAACTGCCGGCCATGGTGGTGGTGGATGCGGTTTCCCGGATGATACCCGGTGTGTTGGGCGAGCAGGCATCCGCCGAAGATGATTCCTTTTACCAGGGTTTATTGGAATACCCGCAGTATACAAGGCCTCGCCTTTACGGTGACTTGCCGGTGCCGGAAATTTTAATGAGCGGGCATCACGAAAAAATCAGGCGCTGGCGCCGTCGCCAGGCACTGTTGAAAACTTTGGAGCGCCGCCCTGATCTGTTGCGGGAAGAGGTTTTAAACAGCGAAGACCGGGATATTTTACTTGAAATAATAGAAAAAATACAAAGTGTAATATAGCCCGCCGCGGGGAAATACTTTTACGGCCACCGCGATTTACCCGGGCAGACAGATGGTTTGTCCGGGTAAAAGTTTTAACGGGTCGACATATGGATTAAGCTCCAGCAGTTGGTCCAGGGTGGTTCCGGTGGCCAGGGCGATGGTGTACAGGGTATCCCCCGGTGCCACCTCCCAAAACACCCCCGAGGGACAGATTCTTTCAGGAGGCAGACATATTTTTTGGCCGGTTTGCAGGTTGGCGGGGTCACAGCCGGGATTAAGGCGCTTTAATTCAGCAACCGTAGTGCCCACAAAGGAAGCTATTAAATAAAAAGTATCCCCGGGCTGGACGGTCCAAAAACGACCGGAGGGACATGGTGGCTTTTGGGTTTTAGCTCTGGGCATGATAAATGTCACCGTCCGGTTATAATTAACATGTGAATTGTTGATACCGGTATCGACATGAATCTTCAACACCCCTTGCAGGTCTGGCGTTTCTCTTTTATAGCTTATGAGCGGGCATTGAAAAAAGTACTAATAAATTTATCAGATCAGGCCATTATAAAACTACTATGTTTATATGGAGGCCATGGTCATGATAGTATTGCGTGCAGCATTAGTGTTAGCCGTTATATGTTGGGGTCTTGTAATATCTCCCCTGACGGCGCTGGCTGAGGATCAGGCCGACCATGTGGCCGGGGTATGCTATAAATACATTGACCGGTATGGTAGTTTAATCACCCAAACATCCCGCGTGCCTGCCCGGGGAGATCAAATAATCAATGCCCGGGGTTATCATTACCGGGTGGATAGCGTGCATGGTAGCACAGCCCGGGTCAGCCTTTTGGGTCAAGATAAAACCCTGCTTTCGTATATGGATTATTATGATCAATTTAAAGATGTAGTTGTTGTATCAAGCCAACAGCGGTATAAACGTCCTGTAGGAATTTATCACACCCACTCGGATGAATCTTATTTGCCCACTGACGGGGCTGCTTCAATACCCTTTAACGGGGGTATTTTTCAAGTGGGGGATAATTTCAACAAGGAACTCCAAAAGCACGATGTGAAAGTGCTTTATGACCGGACCCCCCATGATCCCCATGATGCCAATGCCTATTACCGTTCCCGCCGCACAGCTGTAAAATTGTTAGAGGATAACCCGGTGGCGATTTTTGACGTGCACAGGGATGGCATTGATGATCCCGAGTTTTACCGGCATGTTGTGTCCGATCGTGAAGTCACCCAAATTCGTTTGGTGGTGGGCAGGCAGAATCCTAAAATGTCAGCCAATTTGGACTTTGCCAAACGTTTAATGGCCTATGTAAACAAAAAAAATCCCGGATTGATTAAGGAAATATATATGGCCCGGGGCAATTACAATCAGGACTTGATTTCCACTGCACTGTTGATTGAAGCCGGCACCTATACCAATCAAAAACCCGAGGCTGAAAGCGGGGTTGCCCTTCTGGCCAATGCCGTGCCCGAAATGCTTGGCATAACACCGCCGCCACAGTCAGAGGATACTGTCCAATCCCCGGATGCCGGTGGTGAGGGATGGCGAACCGCATTTTTTATTGCTGTCATAGTTGTGCTAGTTGGAATAGCCTTTATATTCATTAATAATCCGTCCAATAAAATCTGGGAGTATGTGGTCAATAAGGCAGGTCAATTATACGGGGATAACCTGGCCGGTAAAATGAAGGAGTACATGGTTAATAAAGTGGGCAGGGTTATCAAGCGCAAGTAATAAATTAGTAATTGAGCTGTAAAATATCCATAAGCCCGGGTCGGGAGCAAAACCGGGTAAGCTTGCGGTTGTTGCACTGCAAGGCGGATTATGGTATAATCTTTCTTGTTCATTACGGTGGTCCGCTATCCCGAAAGGTTGTCGGGGTATGAACATCTGGGGGGAAGGAGGTACAAACATGGATTTGATAAAAGCTGTTGAACAAGGACAATTTAAAAGTGATATTCCTGATTTCAGCCCTGGAGACACAGTTAAAGTGCACGTCAAAGTGGTGGAAGGCAACCGGGAACGCATCCAGGTGTTTGAAGGTGTAGTGATCAGACGCCGCGGCGGCGGGCTTGGTGAGACATTCACCGTGCGCCGTGTATCTTACGGAGTTGGTGTGGAAAGAACTTTTCCTCTGCATTCGCCAAGGATTGATAAAATAGAAGTTACCAAGCGCGGGCGTGTCCGCAGAGCCAGGCTTTACTACCTGCGCAAGCTGCGCGGCAAAGCTGCCCGTATTAAGGAAATTCGTCGCTAGTGATACAGGGACTGCTGATAAAGACAGTCCCTTTTTAAATGATATTATAATTGATTCTTATCGAGGAGATAATGATGCCAAATTCTGATCAGGAGCAACTGGCAGGAAAAAAAGCAAAGGGTAAACCGGCAATAATGGAAATATTTGAATCGGTGGCCATAGCGATATTATTGGCTGTTGTCATAAGAATGTTTCTGTTTCAGCCCTTTTATATTCCTTCTGAGTCCATGGTTCCCAGCCTGCAGGTGGGGGATAGAATTATTGTCAGCAAATTTAGTTATTATTTTAAAGAACCCCAGCGGGGTGACATCGTTGTATTCAAGTTTCCCCTTGACCCCAGCCGGGACTTTGTGAAGCGAACCATTGGTGTCGGCGGCGAAAATCTGGCTATTCGTGATAGTCAATTATATGTCAATGGCCAGCAGGTAGAGGAGGGTTATTTACCCCCGGGGCTGAAATTTGCCGATTACGGGCCGGTGGATGTGCCGCCCGGCAGTTATTTCATGATGGGAGATAACCGCAACAACAGTGACGACAGCAGGGTTTGGGGGCCGCTGCCCGAGCAGAATATCGTCGGCAAAGCAGTGTTGATATACTGGCCTTTAAACCGGATTAAACTGTTATAGTAGTACAAAATCAAACCATAATAATCATTATGTGGTCCATCACAATGGCCTGACGAAAGAGGGTCGGGCCTAACAACAAACTGACCGGAGCAATCTTTTCCATCAAGCACCTGGCACCATGCATAAGTGCCGTGAAAAGGAATAATCTAGGTTATATAAAGGAACGTGAATATGGATATCCAATGGTACCCGGGGCACATGGCCAAAGCCCGCAGGCAGGTTCAGCAAAACTTGCAAATGGTGGATGTGGCCATTGAATTGCTGGATGCCCGTATACCGGCCAGCAGCAGAAACCCCGATATAAATGTAATTTTAAAAGGTAAGCCCAGATTGGTGGTGCTGAACAAGTCGGACCTGGCCGATGCGAGTATTACGGCAGCATGGCTGAATTATTTTGCCCGTGCCGGTTATCCGGCGGTGGCTGTAGATGCTCACCACGGCGCGGGTATAAAAAAAATGATTGCCCTGGCGGAACAGTTGGCCCGCCCGGCAATAAAAAAATACATGGCCAGGGGACGCCTTGCCCGGTTAGCCCGCTGCATGGTGGTGGGGGTGCCCAATGTGGGAAAGTCTATGCTGATCAACAGGCTGGCCGGTAAAAAAGCGGCCCGCACCGGCAATCGCCCCGGGGTAACCAGAGGGGAACAGTGGATTAAACTGGGGGGAAAGTTGGAGTTGCTGGACACACCCGGCATACTCTGGCCCAAATTTGAAGATCCCGAAACCGCGTATAAATTGGCGGTAACCGGGGCTATTAAAGAACAGATATATAATCCGGAGGAAGTATGTGAAAAACTGGTGCAGTGGCTGGTGGGTAAAGCACCCGATACGCTGGCCAAACGTTACAAACTAAGCGCGCTACCGGAAGAAACATGGGAAGTGATTGAAAGAATCGGTGTGCACAGGGGCTTTTACCTGTCCGGAGGTAAAATAGACAGTTATAAAACAGCGACCTTCATAATCAAAGAATTTCGGGAGGGCAAACTGGGCAGGTGTAGCCTTGAAACGCCCGGCAACCAGTAAAAAGACATAAAAAAATTTTATGAAGGCAGGGATTTTAAGCTCAATCGCGAAAAAATAATATAAGCTTAGCCTTTTCTGTCGGAGCAATTAAATTATAAATCGTGACCAACCAAATGGAATGTATACAGTGGACAACGTATACATTGTGTTTTTGCACTGGACATTGCCGCGGGCATTAACAAATCAAACACGCATATATCCCGTGGCTTTGTTTTATGACGAGGTAAATTTCATTTTAGTACCAGGTATCAACTATATGAATTGTTGTTAGCTTGGCAATGGGTATGGTTATTTAAAAAATATTAACTAATGTTCCATAATATTTCCGTCAGGTACGCGACACATTGTTAAAAAATGTAGAAACACGTTGTGTGCCGGGGAACTGCGTAAAAATTATGATAAACTCGTTTGCTCTCCGGTCATGTAATTAATTATTTTTTAAATAAAATTTGCCAAAGAAAGGGGGGAGAAAAATGTCGGACTGGGCGGGAGTATTTATATTTCTTGTAGTCGCAGTTATTTTTGGTGCAGGTGGCATTGTGACCAGTTTTCTTATTCAGCCGAGACGGAATACGCCGTTAAAGCTGGAAGTGTATGAATGCGGTATGCCGACCCAGGGACCCACATGGGTACAGTTTAGAACCAGTTACTTCCTTTATGCTTTACTTTTTGTCATATTTGATGTGGAAACTATTTATCTTTATGCCTGGGCGGTCAAATTCCAAAGCCTGGGGTTGTTTGCGTTCATTGAAATGATCATATTTGTATTTATTTTAGTCGTTGGTCTGTGGTACGCCTGGAAGGAAGGTGCGTTGGAATGGAAGTAAACAAGGGGAAAACACAAATAGAAGCCGTCCAAAAGGACATTTGGGCCCCGGAATATTTCGGTGATAACCCGGATCTCTATAACGTGCATGAGGTAAAAAGATTAGTTCACCTGGCTCCGGTGGAAAAAGTGTTAAACATGGCCCGGGCTCACTCCATTTGGCCGCTTGGCTTTGGCTTGGCCTGCTGCGCCATTGAGGGCCTGATGGCCGCCCAGGGTCCCCGTTATGACTTGTCCCGCTTTGGGTACGAGGTCTTGCGTAACACCGCCCGCCAGGCTGATGTTATGCTGGTGGCCGGTACTGTAACCACCAAAGCAGCGGATTTCGTAGTGCGCCTGTGGGAACAGATGTCTGAACCCAAGTGGTGTATGGCCATTGGCGGTTGTGCCATTTCCGGCGGGCCTTTTGTGGATTCCTATCATGTGGTACCCGGTGTCAATAAACTGGTGCCTGTGGATGTTTATGTGCCCGGTTGTCCGCCCAGGCCGGATGCGGTGCTGGATGCATTCCTTATGTTGAGGGCCAAGATTCTTGACAAACGGGAGTACCTTCAAAGGTCAAAAGGCAAGGTGGTGACGGGTTAAAATGATAGATAATGCTGCACTGGTGGAGGAGCTTAGGCAAAAATTTAATTATATTGAGGTTAATGAACAGTCGACCGTCATCGTTCCCAAAGACAAGCTGCTGGAATTTATGCAGGCACTGAAAGACGATTACGCGCTGGACTTTTTGACCAACCTGACAGCCGTGGATTATATCGATGAAAACAAATTCGAAGTTATATATAATATCAATTCCACTGCAAAGGGCTATACGTTGATGGTTAAGACCTCTGTGGATAGGGACAATCCGGAGCTGCCTTCGGTATTTCCCATCTGGGGCGGGGCAAACTGGCAGGAGCGGGAAGTATACGACTTACTGGGTATCGTATTTACCGGCCATCCCAACCTCAAGCGCATTTTACTGGACTACGATTATGAAGGACACCCGCTGCGCAAGGATTTCCAATGGAAAGGTGGCAGGGAGTAACTCATGTTGAGGACGCAAGAATTTAATATAAACTTTGGCCCGCAACACCCCAGTACCCACGGTGTATTCCGGGTTGTTCTTACTATGGACGGGGAAAGAATCGTCCGAGCCGAGCCAATTTGCGGTTACCTGCACCGTGGTATGGAAAAATTAGCTGAATCGCGGACTTACCCTCAGTTTATCCCCTATACCGATCGCATGGATTACCTTGCGGCTATGCTGCAAAACTGGGGTTATGTGATGGCCGTAGAAAAGCTGATGGGTATTGAGGTGCCGGAAAGGGCCGAGTACCTGCGGGTTATTTCCGGGGAGCTTTCCCGTCTGACCAGTCACGTACTGGCCACAGGTGTATACGCGCTGGATATGGGAGGTTTCACAGGATTTCTCCTTTGCTTCCGCGAGCGGGAGAAAATGATGGATCTTCTGGAGGAACTCACTGGTTCCAGAATGACTCTGAGCTACGCCCGCATTGGTGGTGTGGCTGCCGATGTTCCGGAGGGCTGGCTGGATAAGCTTAAGAAGCTGATGGATGAAATGCCGGGTTATATCGACGAGTATGACGGTCTGATTACCGGCAATGAAATATTCCAGGCCAGGACCAAGGCTGTGGGTGTGCTTAAACCGGAGACAGCCATAAATTACAGCCTCAGCGGCCCGGTCTTAAGGGGCAGCGGGGTGAATTACGATTTGCGCAAAGTTAAGTCATACAGCATTTATGACCGTTTTGATTTTGATGTGCCGCTGGGTGAAAACGGTGACTGTTTTGACCGCTTTTTCTGCCGGGTGCGGGAAATGCGCCAGTCCGTAAGGATTATCCAGCAAGCCATCGAACAAATTAAAGAAATTGACGGTCCCATTATCGCCAAGGTGCCTAAAGTGCTCAAACCTCCCAAGGGTGAAGCTTACGAGGAAATAGAGAGCTCCAAGGGTATCATCGGCTATTATGTGGTCAGCGACGGCAGTAACAAGCCGTATCGTGTTCATGTACGCAGGCCATCCTTTATTAACCTGGGTTATTTGGATGAAATGCTGCGTGGTTACCTGATAGCCGACGTTGTGGCCATACTGGGTAGTATTGACATTGTTTTGGGTGAAGTGGATTGTTAGCAAATACGGGATCATAGGGGAGAAGAGGCATGTTGGAAAATTTATTTGTAGGCATAGCCGGTGGGCTGAGATCTTTCCTCGGTGGCCTGGGCGTACCCCTGGAAATAAATGAGGCCATCGTGATGCTGGTCAAGCTTTTGGCTATCCTCGTATTTATTTTAGTTAATGCTCTGTGGCTGGTTTACATGGAGCGTAAAGTTGCCGCCTATATGCAGGCCCGTATTGGCCCCAACCGGGTCGGCCCCAAGGGACTTTTGCAAACCACGTGCGATATCGGCAAACTAATTAGCAAGGAAATCATTATCAACAAGGAAGCGGATCTAATACCTTTTTTACTTGCTCCCGTGCTGATTTTCGTACCCACATTAATGGTGTTTGCAGTAATACCCTTTGGTCAAAATATGGCGGCCATTGATATGAATATAGGATTGTTATACCTTCTAGCCATTGCCTCGCTGTCCACCATCATTTTTTGGATGGCCAGCTGGGCGTCCAACAATAAATATTCTTTGCTCGGCGGCATGCGTGTGGTGGCTCAGATGGTTAGTTACGAATTACCGATGGTGCTGGCTATCCTGGGTGTGGTCATGATTGTGGGAAGTTTGAAAATGTCCGATATTATTGCGGCCCAAGAACACACCTGGTTTATTTTTACCCAACCCATTGCATTCCTAATTTATTTTATCGCCGCTGTGGCGGAATGTAACCGTACTCCCTTTGACCTGATGGAAGGTGAATCCGAACTGGTCAACGGGTTTAACACTGAATATGGCGGCATGGCCTTTGCTATGTTCTACCTGGCTGAGTACGCCAATATGCTGGTGGTTTGTGCTTTAACCACGATTTTGTTTTTGGGCGGGTGGCATGCACCCTTTGGTTTGACCATCATTCCTTCCTGGGTGTGGTTTTTCCTCAAAGTGTATGTCGTAATGTTCATTATTATGCAGCTTCGCTGGACTTATCCCAGGATACGGGTGGACCAGCTCATGGGCTTTGGCTGGAAAGTATTAGTACCACTTTCTTTGGCCAACATCTTTGTAACCGGTATAGGGATGTACATTTACCGGGCGATAGGGTGGTGATTGCATGTTTGGTAAAGGGTTAGTGAAAGGTTTGCAAATTACCTGGAAAGAGTTTTGGGCCCCCAAGCTGACAGTTCAGTACCCGGAAGTGCAGCATACAATACCGGAGCGCTTTCACGGCAAGTTCGTTTTGGATGTGGATAAATGCATTGCCTGCGGGTTGTGTGCCAATGCCTGTCCAAACAGGGTTATCGACCTGAAAAAACAGAAGGTGGGCAAAAAACAATTTCTAACTGATTATGTAATGAATATTCAGTACTGCATGTACTGTGGTATGTGCGTTGAATCCTGTAATAAAGATGCACTGCATTTTTCCAAGGATTTTAATATGAATCAATATTTTTACAGGGACATCCCTCTTGTTTTGGTGCGGCGAGAAGCACCTGCCGAACCAGTGGAGGAGGAAGCACCGGCAGCAAAGGCTGCGCCCAAACCCAAACCCAAGCCCAAGGCTAAGGCCGAAAAATCCGCTGCACCTGCTGCAGCAGAGGTTGCCGCCGGCAAGGCTCCCGGTAAGGAGGGTCAGTAACCGATGGAAACCAGTATATACAGCGTAATTGCTTTTTACGGGTTAGCGATAACTATTTTGGGTAACGCTACTTTGGTAATATTTGCACGCAATATTGTACACGCGGTTCTGTTTTTGGCCGTTACCTTCGTATCCATGGCCGGATTGTTTCTACTGTTGGATGCCGACTTTATAGCCGCTATACAGGTTCTGGTATATGCCGGGGCTGTCTGTATCATGGTGGTTTTCGGTGTCATGCTGATTCAACGGCCGGACATGAAAAGTACCAACCTGTTCAATAATCAACTATTAGCTGGCGCCGGTCTGACGGCCCTGGTGGTGGCCATGTGTGCTGTATTCGCCGGTCGTACCGCCTGGACCGAACTGGTGACGACACAGGCGGTGCCCGAAAACACCATTCACGCCATCGGTGCATTGCTGCTTAGTAAATATGTAATTCCCTTTGAAGTAGTGGCCATTCTTTTATTGGTGGCCCTGATCGGTGCCCTTGTAATCGCCAGGGATGAGGGGGTGAAGGCCAATGCTGACGATTAGTTTAACCCATTATGTGGTGCTTTCGGCCCTGCTGTTCAGTATCGGTCTGTTTGGTGTTATGACCAAGCGCAATGCTGTGGCCGTGCTCATTTGCATTGAGCTGATGTTAAATGCGGTGAATATTAACCTGTTGGCCTTCAGCAAGTATATTACCCCAACCGATTTTATCGGACAAATATTCGCTGTTTTTGTCATTACCGTGGCCGCCGCCGAAGTGGGTATAGGGCTGGCCATTATCATAGCCATCTACCGCAATAAGCTGTCTGTAAATCTGGACGATTTTGACTGGCTGAAATGGTAGGATTTTAAAAGTGAAGGTAGGTGCTTTTAGATAATGCTTGTTGAATATGCAATGCAGCATGCATGGTTGGTGCCGCTCCTTCCCGCCCTTGCCTTTGTGGTAATAGTATTCCTCACCCGGCCATGGCAAAAGCTCAGTGCCATCGTGACGGTGGCATCGATGGCCTTGTCCTGTGTCATTGCCACTCTGGCGGCGTACGGGATTTTCACCAATCATGAATATGCGGAAAAACCGCTGGTTTATGCCATTCGCTGGTTCTCCCTGGGATTGCCGGGGATGCCTGATTTGCAAATAGACGTGGGGATACAGTTGGATCCTGTATCGGCCATGATGATGGTCATGGTTTCGTTTATTGCAACCTTTATCTATCTGTACTCCATTGGTTATATGGATGGAGAAGATGGTTTTTCGGTATTTTTCTCATACCTGTCGCTGTTCGGTGCTTCCATGCTGCTGCTGGTCATTTCCAGCAACCTGCTGCAAATGTTTATTGCATGGGAACTGGTGGGACTATGTTCATACCTGTTGATTGGATTTTACACGCATAAGATATCGGCCCGGGAGGCGGCCAAGAAAGCATTCGTCACCTGCCGTGTGGCGGATTTCGGCCTCTTGCTGGGCATCCTGGCGCTGCAGATTGTATTTGGCACACTTAACCTCACCGAATTGGCCGAGCGAATTGCCCATTTTGAGGCATACACCACCTATGGCATACTTACACTGATTGCCGTGCTGGTGTTCATCGGGCCCATCGGTAAATCCGGTCAGTTTCCATTGCATGTTTGGTTGCCGGATGCCATGGAAGGCCCCACTCCGGTCAGCGCGCTGATCCACGCCGCCACCATGGTCGTGGCCGGTGTATACCTGGTGGGTCGTACCATGTTCCTGTTCCATGAAGTGGAATCGGCCATGCAGTTGGTGGCAGTCACCGGTGCTTTTACAGCACTTTTTGCCGCCACCATTGCCATTACGCAACGTGAAATTAAGAAAATACTGGCGTATTCCACCGTCAGCCAGCTGGGTTATATGATGCTGGCCCTGGGGGTGGGTAGTCTGACCGCCAGTATGTTCCATATGTGGACCCACGCTTTCTTTAAGGCCCTGATGTTCCTGGGTGCCGGTAGTGTGCTGGTGGCCCTGCACCACAAGGCCGATGTGTGGGAAATGGGTGGACTGGTCAAGAAAATGCCCATCACTGCCTGGACATTTGTCATTGGCGGCCTGGCTATTGCCGGTATTCCACCTTTTTCCGGATTTTGGAGCAAGGACGAAATTTTAGTTTCCACACTGGCCGAAGGACATTATGTACTTTTTGCCATGGCGGCATTTACCGCCTTTTTAACCGCATTTTATATGTGGCGGATGATCTTTCTGGCTTTCTTTGGCAAAGAAAATCCCGCCAATCATCCCAAGGAGTCCCCGTGGACCATGACAGTTCCCCTGATTGTTCTGTCGGCAGGGGCCATAGGGGCCGGCTGGATGGGTACTCCCTGGAACAATATATGGGCAGAATGGATTTATTTTGGACACCCGCATCATGCCGCGGCTAATTATGGAGCCATGTTGCTTTCCGTTGTACTGGCCTGTGCAGGTATTTATCTGGCCTACACATTATATCTGAAAGATACGGAAAAGAAACGGGCCAAAGCCATGGCCAAATGGTTCGGTCCCGTATACCGGATGCTCTATCATAAATACTACATTGACGAGCTATACCTGTGGTTCAACCACGCACTGGTGGACGGTACCGCCAAACTGTTCTACCTGTTTGATATTTACGTGGTGGACAACATCGTTAACGGTATCGGTGCCTTTGCCAGGCTGTCCGGCGATGGTTTGCGCGTATTCCAATCCGGCCGGTTGCAGAACTATGTATTAATTTTCTTCCTTGGCGTGCTGGCTGTGGCTGTGCTAATGGCCTTTACCGGTCCGTCCGCCGCCGGCTTGGTTCTGGGAGGTGTTAAGTAATGGATTTTCCGGTGCTTTTAGCCATTTTGCTGGCGCCGCTGGTTGCATCATTAATCCTGATGTTTATACCAAAGGAAGAAAACATACTGATTAAGAGTGTAGCCGCTGTGGGTATGTTTATATCTCTGGCTCTTAGTATGTATGCTTACTTTGCTTATAACCAGGATCTCGGCGGTCTGCAGTTTGTTTTCGGGCGCGACATACCATGGATTCGAGATTTGGGCGTAACCTTTTTCCTGGCCGTGGACGGCATCAGTTTGCCCATGCTGCTGTTAACCAACTTGATTGGATTTTCGGCGATATTCGCCTCCTGGAATGTCAATAACCGGCCCAAGGAATTTTTCATTCTGCTGCTGCTGTTGATTGCCGGTGTTATGGGTACCTTTATCGCTCACGACCTGTTTATCTTCCTGCTGTTCTATGAAGTAGTGGTTATTCCCATTTATGTCATGGTGGTTATCTGGGGTAGTTCCAAACGGGTTACCAAGGAATACGCCGGTATGAAACTGACCATGTACTTGCTGATCGGAAGCGGGTTCCTGCTGGTGGGTGTAATTGCCCTGTTCGTAAAAACAACGGCCCTGGCCGGGGTTCCGGACATGAGTTTCACCGGGTTGGCCGTGGTGGCCCAACAGCTGGAACGATTTGATCAAATCTGGCTGTTTGCGCTGATGCTGCTTGGTTTTGGTTCACTTATATCCATGTGGCCATTCCACTCCTGGTCACCCGACGGTTATGCCGGGGCTCCCACTGCGGTGAGTATGATCCACGCCGGTGTATTGAAAAAAATCGGCGGTTACGGTTTAATTAAAATTGCGGTTTACATGCTACCTCTGGGTGCTACCTTCTGGGCCCCGTATATGGCCGTGCTGGGTGTTATCGGCGTCGCTTACGCCGCCATGGGCGCCCTGGCCCAGAAAGACCTCAAATATGTCGTTGGTTATTCCAGTGTCAGCCACATGGGCTATGTCATTTTAGCAGTGGCCTGTTTGGATGTCATTGGCTTAAATGGTGCCGTGGCCAACATGTTCGCCCACGGTGTAATGGCCGCGTTATTCTTCTCCATGATCGGCTTTATTTACGAAAAAACCCATACCCGCTGGATTCCGGATATGGGCGGTTTGGCTCGCCAAACACCGCGACTGGCTGTGGGATTTATGCTGGCGGCTATGGCTTCCCTGGGATTGCCGGGCTTGGTTAGCTTTATTCCCGAGTTCACCATCTTTATTGCCAGCTTTAAAGCCTATGGCGGCCTGGCGGTTATCGGTATTGCGGGTATCATTATTACCGCTCTGTATGTACTACGTGCCGGTGCCAACACCCTTTTCGGCCCGCCACGTGCGGAATATGATCACCTGGAAGATATCAGGGGACCGGAAATGGTGCCTTTGGTAGTACTGGGCACCGTACTGGTGGTTGGAGGTTTCCTCCCCTCCCTGTTGTTTGACATGATTAACAGCGGCGTCGTGCCCCTGCATGCTGCGATAAGCGACGCGCTCCAGTTAGGGGGGAAGTTTTAAATGCCAGCTGATAATATGTTTGTTTTCACGTTACCATTTGACCCTTCCGCATTGACGCTGGAAATGCTTACTGCCGTACTGGCACTGGGAGTGCTCATCATGGGCATTGTTGTACCCAGAGGATCCAAGCACGGCCTTGGCTGGGTCAGCTTGCTGGGTATATTGGGTATCATGGCTGTGGCGGTTTCCCTGTGGGGCGATAACCGGGAACTGCTAAGCGGTATGTACCTGCTGGACAATTACGCGCTGTTCTGGAAAATCACATTCCTGACGGCGGCTGCGCTGGTAATACTTGGCTGCATGCGTTATGTGGATGACACGGGTTTCCAGACCGAGTATTACAGTCTTACGGTATTTGCGACGCTGGGTATGATGGTCATGGCCTCAGCGGGTGACTTTATAACTTTTTACCTGGGTCTGGAGTTGATGACCTTATCCTTTGTCATTCTGGTTTGCTTCCGCAAATCAGATAGCAAATCAGTGGAAGCCGGCATTAAATATTTGCTGCTGGCTGGAATGAGCTCGGCAGTGCTTCTGTATGGTTTAAGCCTGATTTACGGCCTTACCGGCAGCATAACCATACTTGAAGTGAGCAGGATCATTGCAATGCAGCCTCTGTCACCTGCCCTGATGCTGGCTGTTGTGATGGTTATCGCCGGCCTCGGGTTCAAAATATCCGCTGTGCCGTTCCATATGTGGTCACCTGACGTTTACGAAGGTGCTCCCACTCCGGTGACGGCATTTCTAGCAGTGGGTTCCAAGGCGGCTTCGCTGGCCATTATTGTGCGGTTGTTCATTGCCGGTTTACCGGGAATTTGGGAACACTGGGCTATGGTGATAGCCATTTTGGCCGCTGTGACCATAATTGTCGGCAACCTGGTGGCCATACCCCAGACCAACATCAAAAGGATGCTGGCTTACTCCAGTATCGCCCAGGCAGGTTATATTATGGTGGGTTTGGTGACCGCAACAGAAGCCGGAATCAAAGGTGTCATGTTCTACGCTTTCCTGTATGTCTTTGCCACTATGGCGGCCTTTACAGTGGTGGCTTATTACTACAACGTGACCGGTAGTGACGAGTTAAAGGATTATGCCGGTTTGGCCCAGCGCTCTCCTTTAATGGCAGCGGTGATGCTGGTGGCACTCCTAAGTATGGCCGGTATTCCTCCGCTGGCTGGTTTTGCAGGCAAATTCTACCTATTCAAAACCATTGTGGACGGTTATCTATGGCTGGTGTTTATCGGTTTGATCATGAGTATGGTGTCAGTGTACTACTACCTGCGGGTGGCACTGGTCATGTATCGCGATGATCCCGTTGACGCAACACCAATCAAGGTATCCAGTCCGGTGGCTGTGACGTTGATTGTGGCTACCATAGCAACGCTGGTTATTGGTGTTTATCCGGGACCGCTTTCCGAAGTGGTTAATAACGCAGCTCATACATTCTTCTTACATTAATATGTTATGTAAATGTGAAAGCCTCTCATTTTAAGATGGGAGGCTTTTTTTGTGCTGTAAGCTCATAATTCGTGGTATAATTAGGTCAAATTTAACCTTGACGAGGTGCATGAATGAAGAACAACATGGTGTATCATGGCTCGGCAAAGTACATTGCCTCTGAAGAGTTAATTAGTGCCGTTAATGTGGCGGCAGCCCTTAACCGGCCACTTTTAATCAAAGGCGAACCGGGTACCGGTAAAACCATGCTGGCCCTTAGTATTGCCGACAATTTAAAAATGCCCTTGCTGATCTGGAACATCAAATCCACCACCAAAGCCCAGGATGGCCTGTATATTTATGATACCGTGCAGCGTTTGTACGATAGCCAGTTTGGCGAAGGGGATGTTGGTAATATCAAGCAGTATATCAGGTTGGGTAAACTTGGCGAAGCGTTCATGTCGCCGGAACGGGTTGTATTGCTGATTGATGAAATTGATAAGGCTGATATAGAATTTCCCAATGATTTACTATGGGAATTGGATCAAATGAGCTTTTACATTCCCGAGACCGGCGAAACAATTACGGCCAAACACCGTCCTATCGTAATTATTACCAGCAATGCTGAAAAGGAACTGCCGGATGCATTCCTGCGCAGGTGTATATTCCATTACATTGCCTTTCCGGATGAAGAGATGATGCGCCAAATTATCAATGTGCATTACCCGGACCTGCCCCAAGAGTTGGTGCGGGCTGCTGTAAATGCTTTTTACGGTATCCGAAACCTGCCCGGGTTGCAAAAAAAGCCTAGCACCAGCGAGCTTTTGGATTGGGTACAGGCCCTGGCGGTTGGTGGCATTGACCCGCGTACTATAGAAAAGGAGATACCCCTGCCCGGGGTGCTGCTTAAAAAAGACAACGATATGGCCTTATGGCGGCGCAGGCACGGCGGTGGTGCCGGTAATAACGCCCGGGTAGCGGGAAATAAACATATAACGGGTTACTGGCGGAGTTGATCTAATGTTTACCGGGCTTTTTTATGGTTTACGCCGGGAAGGAGTTAATGTTTCCCTTACCGAATGGTTGACATTGATGGAGGCGTTGCAGTATGGATTAGCCAATAGCAGTTTGATAAGTTTTTACTATTTGGCCCGCTCAGTATTGGTAAAAAGTGAAACCCAGTACGACGCCTTTGACCGTGCCTTTTTAAAGTGTTTCGAAGGTATTGAAACGCCACCGGAAATAACGGCAGAAGTGCTCAAATGGCTGGAAAATGCGCTGCCACCCCTTAAGGTAAACCCGGCGAATAAAAAACCGGAACTGCAGTGGAACCTAGAAGAGTTGAAAAGAAAACTAGCCGAGCGTTTAATGCAGCAGACGGAGCAGCACCACGGGGGTTCTCATTGGATTGGTACTGGAGGTACTTCACCCTTCGGTCATTCCGGTTACCACCCGGCCGGTGTGCGCATTGGGGGAGAATCTGTTAACCGTTCAGCGGTCAAAGTGGCCGCCCAGCGTGCCTACCGTGATTTCCGCTCGGATGAAACATTGAGCACCCGGCAGTTTGAGCTGGCCCTGCGTAAATTACGCCTGCTCAGTACAGCGGTGGATGGAGAGCGGGATGTGCTCGACCTGGATGCCACTGTGGATGCCACCGGACGCAACGCCGGTCGCTTGGAACTGGTGTGGACCAGGGGGCGCAAAAATAAAATTAGGCTGCTTATTTTGATGGATTCCGGTGGTTCCATGAATCCTTACCAAAGGCTTTGCAGCCGGTTGTTTAACGCTGCCAACAAATCCACACATTTTCGTGATCTGCAGTTTTTTTATTTTCATAACTGTGTATATGAGATTATTTTTAAGGATCCCTTTTGCATGAGACGTAATTCCATTAATACTTTTGACTTTTTGCGCCGGTTTGGCTCGGATTACCGGCTTATCATGGTGGGTGATGCCAGCATGGGTGCCGGGGAATTGCTGATGCCTTACGGGGCGTTGGAATGGGGGGCTGATAACGAGGAACCGGGCATGGTGTGGTTGCAAAGACTGGCCGGCCACTTTGAACACAGTGTATGGCTAAATCCTGTACCCGGACAGTACTGGGATACGGTGGAGGGTAGCTATACCATTGGATTGATTCGCAAGGTATTTCCTATGTATGAATTGACCCTGGATGGCTTAAATGCTGCTATTAAAAAGCTCAGGGTAAAAAAATAATATATAGATCCCAAATTAAAAAAAGGAGTGGTTGACAACATGGAAAAAGATCTGGCCATTGAAATGAGAAACAAAGCCGGAGACAATTTTAAGATCGGGCACAACTGCGCAGAAGCAATTTTTCTTGCCTTCCGGGAATTGGTGGCACCGGATGTTGACCCGGGCCTGGTTAAAATGTTTACCGCATTCGGGGGGGGATTGGGACATGCCGGCTGTATGTGCGGTGCACTGACAGCATCGGCGGCCATGGTTAGTTTAATTAAAGGCCGAGTTGGTACCGATATGGGGGACCGGGACGTTTGCTACCGCCTGTCCAAGGAGTTGCATGATCGCTTTGAACAAAAATTCGGGGCTACTTGCTGCCGGGTGTTAAACCCCCACGAAATAGACAGTCGCGAGCATATGGTTAATTGCCTCAAAATAACCGGTAATACCGCCAAGTTGTTGACTGAATATTTAATGGACAAGGATTTGCTGCCCCGGGGAAAGTAGGTTAGAAGCGGTGACTTTGTGGAGACGCAATCTGGGTATCACCGGCGAAAACATGGCCGCTGAATACCTGCAAAGAAAAGGGTTACAAATTGTTGAACGTAATTTTCGGTGCCGCCTGGGGGAAATTGATATCATTGCCCGGCAGGGGAATTGCCTGGTTTTTGTGGAGGTGCGCACCAGAAGCAGCGGAGCGTGCGGTTTACCCCAGGAAAGTATAACTGCCGCCAAAATTAATAAACTGCGGCGGTTGTCCCAGGTATACCTGTTGAAAAGGTCGATATATAACGTGGATGTGCGTTTTGATGTATTGGCTGTACACTGTGCCGGGGAGACTACTATTAATCATATCGAAAATGCGTTTTAAAGGTTATAGTTTTTTAATTCTTGGAATATTTTAAATTTTAAAGCATTTAATTTGAAACATATTCATTCTTTTGTACCAACTGAATCTCATATCTACAAAGCCACCATGTTGATGGTGCCAGGTGTTGAAAGTCTGAAAGAAATTCTTTCATGACGTTTTGTGCCCGGGAAAGGCATGAATATAAGGTTGAAAGTCTACTGACTTTCAACCTTACAACACCTGCCACTAAAGTACCTCCGGGTGCTTTTTTTGTACGGTGCTGCTAACCGGTATATATCGTGCTCAATCACCTATTATGCCCCGAGCGAATAGAGCGGCTCCCAAAGCCGCGGTAATTTCCGGCTCACCCGGCACTTGCAAGGGGCAGCCCAGTTGTTTGGCCAGGGCATTTACAACACCGGAGTTGCGGGCAACTCCACCGGTGAATACCACTTCCGGTTCCAAGCCGGTACGGGAAGTCATGGTAGCCACCCGTGCGGCCACAGCATCACAAACCCCGGCCACGATATCTGCCTTTGGTGCACCGGCGGACACGTGGGAAATTACTTCAGATTCTGCAAAAACCGTGCAGAATGATGAAATATTACAGTGCTTCCGGGCTACTGCGGCCAGTTCGCCCAAGTCCTCCACCCTTAATTCCAGGGCTTGGGCCATGACCTCCAAGAACCGCCCCGTACCAGCCGCGCATTTGTCATTCATGGCAAAGTCAATCACCTTGCCACCGGGCAGCAGTCTGATTACTTTACTGTCCTGGCCGCCTATGTCAATTACTGTCCTGGCGTCACCGAACAGGTGAGCAATGCCCCGGGCCTGGCAGGTGATTTCGGATACTTCACGATCCGCGGGAAAGGTAACCCGGCCATAGCCGGTAGCCACCGTTGCCGCTATTTCATTTTTGTTCATACCCCTTTCACGCAGTAGTTCAGTCACCAGCCGTTCGGCCACAGTGCGACCGCTGTAACCTGAACGCCCGGTGGCCCTGGCTACCATTTCGCTCCCGGTGTTCACCAGCACCACCTTGGTGGTAAGGGAGCCTATATCTACTCCCAAGAAGTATTGTCCCATTTTAATGGACCTCCATTTTTCTAAAAATATAAACATTACGGTTTATAGTTAAAAAAGCTGTGCCTTTAAGGGGTCACAGGTAGCCGGGCAGGGTTATTATAAGCCGCCCACAGTTTCCAGAAAGGCCTGCACCCGGTTGCGGATTGGTTCTTCCGCATAAACCCTTTGGTCGGTCATATCCGCTTCCACCACCAGCCCCGGAACGCCGGTCTGCTGCATTACCCGGCGGCGGATAACCTCCTGCACCAGCGAATAAGGTTTGCAGGATCTATTGGAGTGCATGACAAAACCGTCGGCTTTGTAATCCTGTATCAATTCAATCATTTGCCGGGCCCGAAATTCCGGGGAGCGGTTTAAAAAAATCTCTGTATATGTGGCCGCCATGCTCTCCAGCGGGTCGCCCGGTGATAATTCCATAACCCATCCACCGCTGTAAGTATCGGTAACGAAGCAAGCGCCTTGCTGGGAAAACATTTTAAAAAACCCGAATATTTGGTACCAAATGGCAATATTGTCCCAAACAAGGCGTATTTTTTCTCCCTCCACCGCACCCTGGCCCTGCTGTACCCTTTGTTTAACCTCATCCTTTAATCTACGGTAATAATCAACCGCCTGCCGGGTTCCCCGCAAGGTTACTATGGGGGCCATATGAATGAACAAGTCCGGTGCGTTCAGCGGCGACGGCGTGGCACGGCATAATTGACGTATTTCCTTCCAAAGCCGGATGGTTTCGCTGCTCCGGGCCAGTTGCCGGTTTAATTCATCTCTATTTAAAGGGCGACCGGTTAGACGTTCCAGCGCGGTTACCATTTCCTTTAGCTGTTCAAGCACATATTGCCGGGCATGAGCGGTCAAGTCACCGGGGAGAAAGGGAGTGTCCAGCACCAGCAGCGGCACGTTGAATATTCGGGCCAGTGCTTCGTACCATTTAAGCACGGTGCCGCAAATGTTAGTGCAGCATACCAGCATATCAGGCGGTTTGGGCAGGCCGCCCATGGGGGCCAGGTCGGGACGCAGAATCGAGCCGATATGGGATCTGGCATAGGAGCAGAGGTCCTGGGAATATCCCGCAGCTTCGGCCACCTGGCAGAGATCGGTGGATACCCGTCTCGTACCACATATTGCCCCGTAGTTTTCCGGGTAAACAGGATGTATATTAAATGCCCGCAATAGCTCCACCGGGGCACCGCTGGTTATCCAGGCCAGCGGTCGCTTTAAAGGTTTACCCCAAAGCCTGTGATAGCGGGATAAGGCATAATATTTAGTCATCATTTTTTCCAGGTGCCGCGTACTGGCCAGTGGTAGATAACGACGCTTTGTAGCCATTTTTATCTCTCCTTATGTCTGGCGTTTATGTGGCGCCAAAAAATTACAGACTTTCCAAAAAAGCTTGCAGCCTGGTGCGCTCTTGCCCCCCGGGAACCGCCCCCTCCAATTCCAGTACCAGCGTGTTTATACCTGCTGAACGCAATCCACTGGTCAGGGGCACGCAATCCCAGGCATGGGGTTCACAGTATTTTCTAATCACCAGTACAGCACCGGTGGCTTGCCTATCCCGGGCCAGTTTTATCAAATAGTTTATTCTCTCTTCCAGTCCACGATGGCGGCATGGGCAGGGGGGCATGTTGGCATAACGCTGCACCAGCGCTTTTAGCGGGTCGGTATAGTCCCATTTATTGCCGGCTTCATAGTGACGAAATCCGGTACAGGTGTCATCGGCCACTACCCGTCCGCCCAATTCCTCAACCATTTGAAACAAGCTGTCATTTTCAAAAACAGCCCCGCTGATCATAACCCGCAGGCGTTTCTGGCCACGGCTGGTTTTTTCCCTAACGGCGGGCAATGCGGCTTCCAAAGCCCGGGCATAATCAGTGCGGGGCATTACCTGCCCGGCACGCATTAATGCCGATACCAGTGGCGAAGGCAGGTCATGGCGCATATGGTCAAGTTCAGCCACCAGTTGGCGGATGCTATGGCATAGCTCCATTGCTGGCCTTAATCTCGTATCACTTATCTGGCAGTCCGCCAGGCTGCTCATTTGGGCGAGCAAGGATTTCAATTCGCCCTCATAATACCGGTGGGCTCCCGGGGCGTTCGGGAGTACCGGTGGAACCATTGACAGGATGGTTCCACTTTGGGTGGTCTGGTTCCATACACCTCCCAGGCACTGCATGGTATCGCAGGTATGCGCAAAACCGACCCCGGCCAGGTCCCGGTAACCACCGGATATGGCTGTGGCCAGACTAATCCTGGCCAGTGAGCAGCAGTAAGCCGGCAATTCCGCCGGGGTACCCCGGGTGCTGGTGGGCAGGATGCGCAAGGGCTCAAAGCCCGCAGCCAGAATAAATTCCTCAGGCCAATAGCTGCAAAAATACCCGAAAAAATGCCGCCCGGGGTAACGCTCCCTGCGCTTTGTGCCGTTAAGGGCGGCTTCTTCCAGAAGCAATTCTAAATAATCAATTGGTGTATACGATCGGCTTTTTTTATGCATATAATTGTAACCTCCACCGGGAATGAACTTGAGAACGATTCCGCTTACTTCAGACCGGTTCATTAAATAGTCGTTTTTGTTAATCTTTAAAAAATATTTAGAAAATTATCCGGGTTTTATACTGAACCATTATTCATTTCAGGCCAATAAATTCCCCTTTAAGTTACGCTATTTAATCCAGAGTAAATTATTTTACGCCAGAGCCATCAATTCTGCATACTGGTCAGTGTTAAATTCACGGTCATATTCAATATCCTTAAAAATATCCGGGAAATTTTGTTGCATGTACAACAACATGGGGATCATCAGCTGTTTTAAAGCGGCCGGGGAGGCCGGCATTGTGGTGGTTTCCAGTAATTCGCGCCACTGCGCCAGCGTGTAGCGGTAGACAATTCTGCACTTGGCGGTCCCCCGGGTAATTTCAGTGGGGAAACGGAAAGGAACTTCTCCTTCAAATATTCGTTGAGTTGTTACCTGCACAGGTACATCAATATTTTTTCCATAGATGGCAATAGCGATAATTTCACTATCGGCGGTTGTTTCAGATCGAGCAATATCCGGAGAGGTTTTCTGTACCAGCAGCAATGGATGACTGTTCACTTGCTATCACCTCAATTTAGTGTTTCACTTTTAAATATTAAATAGATTATATAATGTAAGTCTTTTTTCTTCAATTAAGAAAAACAGTTATTGGCAAGAAATCAGGGAAGGCTGGTATAGTCTTCCTTAATTTCTTGCCAATAACTACAATACATTTATTCTTTTTTTTATAATTTTTCCCTGGTATTATTTACTTTAATTTGGCGATTGAATAGTTTGTAAACCAGGCGTTCTTTTATACAATTAGCAGGGTTTGGTAACCTTTTTGCCGAAAAATGTGGGCGGAGGTATTTATACTATGCTAACCATTGTGAAAAGTCTGGCTTTAAACGGGTTGGAAGCTTATATTGTACGGGTCGAAGTAGATGTTTCCAGGGGTTTACCCGGGTTTGAAATTGTCGGTCCGTATTCCAGACACAGTAGTTAACTTTACCCCCCAAAAATGGGGGGTATTATTCTTTCGATGAACAGCACCCCGTTTTTAGATATTTCAACCCTGGGGAGAAACGAAGCTATAGTTATCTTCTTATCCCTGTTCGGTATGTGTTCCCAATCGTCCAGGGTGGCCCTCAGTTTCTGCAGGACCAATTCCGGGCTTTCAACCTTAATAGTAGCCTTTTCCAATTTTCGCTTGATTGTTTTTATCTCCGCTTTTAGTACATCAATTTCTTTAATAGTATCTTCGTAAAACTCAGAGTACAGAGCTGCTGCCAGCTCCCCCTTTTTATAATCCTCTTTGCACTTTAACAGGAAGGCTTCTTTTTGTTTAATCTGATTGTTTTTACTGTCTATCTTATCCTGGAGACCGCCGGTATCAAATTCAAGCCGCTGCTGCCTATCACGGATAAGCTCCTTGATTATCGCCTTGTCGTATGCCATCTTAGACAGCTCCTGCCTTACAGCATCATGTACAAGCTCCGCCCTTACCCGGTGGACGCATTTATTCTCCTTGTTTTTCCTACCGACACAAACATATATTCCGTATTCGTTATACCGCACATACTGGCCATTGGCTAATACCCTGTCTATAGTAGCCCTTTCGCCGTACATCCGGCTGCCGCAATCGTGGCAGTAGAGCTCAACTAGGTAAGGATTATCCAGCCTGGATAGTTTTTTTCGTACCGTCCTATTGGGATTTACCTCCCGGTGTACCTGGTTCCATAGCTCCAAGGGCACAATAGCCGGGGCCTGGCTGTCATAGTATTGCCCACGCCATTTTGATTTACCTATATAGCGCTGGTTCTTAATTATCTTTTGGATAGTTGAACTATAATATTGCGTTCCCCGCTTAGTGATTAGCCCGCGCTGGTTCAGTACATCAGCTATCTCCTGGTAGGACATATTGTCTGCCCGCATCTCAAATATTTCTCTGACTAGCTCCGCTTCCTCCGGTACGACAAAAACCTTCCCCCGGGATTGCTCATAACCAAGGGTAACAATGTAGTTTGCAGCAAATCCTTGCTTTGCCCGCTGGTCCCTCGCCGACCATAATCGTTCTTTAATTAGTTCGTATTCTTCCCGGGAGAGAAACAGTTCAAACCGGATTTGCCGGAGGTCGGCAGGGTTCTGTGGGTTATAGTCTTTGTGGGGGGTAATTACCCATATGTTGTACCTAATGAGGGCCTTGTAGATGCGACCGGCATCCTCCATGTCGCCCCGGCCCAGGCGGGATATTTCGGTTACACAGATGGCTTGGTATTGGCCGGAGGGTATATCCTCTTTTAACACCTTTTGAAACACTGGCCGGGCCTTTATGGTATCGCCGCTTTTCACTTCGGCACGTTCCGCCCACTTAATACCCCGGCCGGTGAGAAACTCAGATAAGCGGGTACGGTGTAATTGTAGTACATCCTCTCCGGTGCGCTGTTCGCGTTCTATATCGTCTCTACTTTTTCGCAAATACATGATGGCTTCGTTGATTGTCACCTTTTTCACTCCTGTTATGGATAATAAAAGTGAAACAGGGGGACCTTTTTATTGTGAGGATGAAAATATACCGGCCAGAGGGCCGGGTATTTCATGTGAAATAATTTTACTTTATATACACTGTTCTGGAATTGTTGTCCCATTGAACCGTTGAACCAAAAGATTCAGAAACAAACCTTGCGGGAACCATTGTCCTACCGTTCTTTATTTTTGCTGGTGTATCAAGCGATACTGGTTTGTTATTGCAGTAACCAGTTTTGCTGCTGATTTTTAAGGATATAACCAGGCCTTGTTTTTGCGCTGTGATGGTTTCCGTCCCAGCGTCCCATTGAACGCTAGCCCCCAAAGCTTCCATAATCGACCGCAGCGGCACTAAAACCCTGCCATCATCTATTGTGGCTTCTTCAGGGAGCCTTTGACTGTTTACATAGACCTGTACCGGTGGCAGGGACGGTGCGGGTGTGTATGTTGAGCTTGTCCTACTGCTACTACTTGAGCTACTACCGCCATTGTGGTAATGATACTCCCCGTATGAGAGGCCCCACCTCTCGCAGTTTGTCCGTCAATAGTGCCCGCCATTTGCATCAGTGCGTCCTGGGTGGGCGATAGCAAACTGACTAATAGATAAAAGAAACAAAAGGGCCACTGTAGTAACAAATAACTTGCAGCGCTTCATCTATTCACCCCATTTTATAAAGAGTTATAAGCTAAAGCTTTAACGATTATTGAGATACCTTTTCAAGTATTATTACTAATTCAAGCTTTTGCAACACATCAAATGCTTGTTCATCATTTATGGCACCGGTTTGTAATAAATTTGCAATGGTTTGGAAGTACTGCCCATTGGTAGTCAAGATACTATTGGGTGAATATTTTATCGTCTCTATGCTGGATTTAAAATCATTATCAGGTAAATTTCCATTATGATGCATAAGTATTAATGTTTTTAGCTGCTTTATACGTGCATCAAGTGTGGGTGTTCCTGCGGGGTAAGGAATATATAAAGGATTATTTGCTCGGTGTGACTGTATTAAATTGATAATGTCGCTTAATTTGGGCACTTCGTCTCCGTAAGGTACCCGCTGTGCTTGAACCTTATCATAACCAGGATCTGCATATGCGGATGAGCAAGCGCCAAAGATAATCAAGAATGTTATTACTAAAACTAGCGTACATTTTTTCACCTTTTCACCCCCTCTCCTATGTGAATTTAAAATGTTTAACAATAGGTTTATTTCATAGCATACGCTGCCGCAATTTCCTGGACCGACACATCATTATAGCCCTATTTTTTTGTTGGTTCTTGTCGAACCGTATATTTATCACAAAACCCGCCACCTTCCGGTGCGGGTTATTTCTCACCTTTAGCAATCCTATTCAGATACTCCAACTGCGGCACCAAAATCTGTTTTACCGCGGAAGGCTCCATGCCATACTTGGCCAACTCTTCAATCACGTCATTCCACTTCTTCAAGTGATAATCGCGTATCGCTATGTACTCCCTGTAATAACTAAGCGGCGTAGAGCCCATCCTAATTAGGCCAATCATTATGCCGGTAATCCGGTGGTTACCACCCAGGGGGATATCCTCATAGCTGGGGTTTGCTGCCCTGAGCACATCCCGGCCATTTTCCTGTATGTAATATTTAAGGGTTCCTCGCGAATACTCTGGGCCTACATCTTCCAATGCAACGACAATATCGCCCGAGTTTGCCCCGTATGCCTCCCGGCAGATGGCGTAATCTCCGTCATGGATACCGGCCCCAATCATGCTGTCGCCTCTAACTTGCAGGGCGAAGTCAGCTTCAATGTCGGAGGGGATCTCCAGTTCACCGTCCCATTCGTCAATGGCCATGATGGGTATGCCGGCTGGGACTTTGCCAAGGATGGGGATGGTGTTTTTCTTGAACATAGAGGGGTTATCCAGGGCGCGAGCAATAGCAAGTCGCTGGTCCGGGGTTAATAACTGACCACCAGCGAGAACCTCAGTGTCTTCATTGGCAAGGGCGTCAATTATATCTACTTGTTTCTTATTAATTAAATGACCTGCGGCTTCCATTAATTTATCAAGATTACCTAATGCCTTGGCTAACTTTTTTATAGTTTTAGGCTTTGGTACAGACCTGCGTTCATTTTCAAGTCTAGATATATGAGCAGCGCTAACCCCTGACTTTATTGCCAGTTGATTAACTGTAAATCCCTTGCTTTCTCTTAACTCCCTAAGTGTTTCTCCAAAATTGTTATCCATGGCAATCACCGCCTGTATCAATTGTAACGCAGTATTGCCAATTGGCAAGATGATATCAAAAAAATGTATTGCCAAATGGTAAATTGATGTTGACAAAAGGTAATACTTCCTGTTATTCTATTACCAAAAGGTAATAAGGTGGTGAAAATGATATGCCAGTAATTAACCTAGATAATGTTGTAGTATTTATGAAAGAACATGATTACAATGAACAAACACTTTCTGAGGCAATGGGTATTAGCTATAGCTACCTATTTAGGGTTCTTCGGGGCGATAGGCAACCTGGAAGAAAATTTATAGAAGGGTTAATAAAGATAGGAATGTCACCTGGGGATATTTTTTTTCGCAAGGCATTACCTTTTGGTAATACCAATAGCACAAATATAGAACCCACCGGCACCGATGGCGAATGAAAGGAGGTGAGGGAAGATGGGGGAAAAGCAATGCGCCGTTGGTATGAATGAACATTCTGCAATCAAAAACATGCTGTTTAAGCAGATTGAGTTACTGCATGAGCAGATTGCAAAACGTTGTAGTTGGGGTCCAGAGGATATAAATACTACCGCAACCTACATTGATGCAGAAGCAAGGTTAATCGGCGCTTATATGCGATTAACTTTTCCTAACGTCTATTAATTCGCTCAATTTCACGTTGAATTAGGGGGTGCCACAGGTACAGAAAACCAAGCAGCGGAAGGCCCAAAAGCCGGTCACATACAAAGTGCACTACCTGCCCTGCAGCCTGCCGGTTGAGGAGCAACGCCGGAGATTCAAGCAGGGTATACGGGCCTTAAATAATATGATCGACGAGCACGAGATGCTGGTAAGAAAGGGAGTGATAAGCAAATGAGCCGGTGGCGCTGGAATCATGAGCGCTGCCGGCCACTGCAAGCATTATGGCTAGCGCTGGGGGCGCTGTGCTTGACGCCAATATGGCTGTTATTTCTTCGATAGGAGGTTTAACAATGGAGGTTTGTTTAGAGCGTTTTTCCGTACCGGGGCCGTATGAGTTAACACGGCCCGTGCCTCAAGTAACCTGTCCGCGTTGCGGTACTCCATCAACCGGGCTATGCCGTGACTGCCGGTTAGATCACCTGGCATATGAGGTACAGTACATGAGCACGAAGGAGTTCCTGGATCGCCTTGACGATACCATGGATGGCTGCCAGAAGAACTTTTTCGCAGAGGCCAGGAACACCATCGCGCTGGAATACTATGAGACTGAAACGTGGCAGTTGGAAAAGGCGTGTGAATTACTAGAAGCCAAGGGATGCACGTACAACAGCACAAAAGAGGGCGTGATTATTTATTTGCAAGTGGCAGATTTTCTATAAGGAGGGAGTAGACCCGACCAACTGGTACCAGCCGGCCGGGTATGGGGAGGTATGCAGGGAGGTTATGCATCTATTACACCACGGGAGGAGGTGGATGTAAATGTCAGCGCAGGCTAAGAGTATGTCAATTAGTCGGCCAAGTGTGTATATGCTGGCTAGAATTGGTGCTGGTTACCGGAGCAGAGAAGCTGCGGTGGAGGACCTGCCAATGAGCGAAAGTACACTGACGCGTATCGAACTGGGTAAGAAAAAGCCTTCCGCAGAGGAAATTGCCGCAATGGCCGCAGTTTATGGCCGCCGGGATTTACTTTACTTGTATTGTAGGATTTGCCCGATCTGTGAAGAGATAGAAAGGCAAAAAAATAAAACCCCTTGCAGGGGCCAGATAAGCTGATAACTCAGTATACCACGGAAGTGGTGTGCTGGGCAAGGAAGGGGAACTATGTGAATTACAAAAACATAAACAGAGACTTCCGGCCTTATGTGCTAATTGGCGCAATAACCGGAATAATTGAGCATATGAACGACACTGGCATGAGCGCGGAAAAGGCTATTGAGAAAATACGCGCTGAGTTGAAATCCTTTGAGACAGCCGAAACAGCGAAGCAAAATTAACCACACCGGCAGCCCAGCCGGAACATTGGCCGGATGAGATTAAACAAAGGCAGGTGAGAATCACCGCCTTGGATATCAGCTATTCCGGCTGGGGTGTCTTTTTGGAAAAGGAGGGTAAATATGGATAAAGCGTTAGCACGTTTGGATGATTACCTTATACAGATGATTGATACCTTTGAACAGCAAGGTCAAACGGTGGAAACAATCATTATTGGCGGTAAACCCAGGTTCCAGATTGAAACCAAGGAGCATGCCATTTGGGCGCTAAGGAAAATAGCGGCTATCGAACGAGCCAGGAAGGAGGCCCAGGAAGCCGCACAGGCGGAGATTTACCGTATTCAAGACTGGCTGGCAGGGGAGGAAAAACGGGCCGACCAGGCACGGGAATACCTGGACATGTTGTTGGAGGATTATCACCGGCGGGTACTGGCAGAAAGTCCGAAGATGAAAACCATCAAACTCCCCCACGGGGAGCTGCAAATAAGAAAACAGCAGCCGGAGTATGTCAAAAGCGACGATGCCGTGAAGGTGTGGGCGAAGGAAAACAGGCCGGAATTGTTAGTGCCGCAAGAACCAAAGCTCGATTGGGCCACCTTGAAAAAATCACTGCAGGCCACCGGCGATGGCCGGGCTGTTGATGTGGAAACGGGCACCGTGGTGCCGAGCGTGGCCATAACCGAGCGACCGCCGAAATTCACCATTAAGTTGACGGGGGTGTAAGGCAATGACGCAAGCTTTAACACTGGCCGGGCAGGGGGTACAGGCCCCCGCAGTCCCGGCGGGGCAGCTTACCAGAGAACAAATAGAGTTGGTAAAGCGCACAGTGGCCTATGGTGCCAGCGACAGCGAGTTGCAGTTGTTTTTATACACCGCTAAACGGCTGGGCCTGGACCCGCTTTCCCGTCAGATACACTTTGTAAAGCGGCGGCGCAAGAACCCGGACACGGGTCAATATGAGAACACGGCCACCATCCAAGTAGGCATTGACGGCTTTCGTATTATTGCTGACCGTACCGGTAAGCTGGCCGGGATTAAGCGGGGCGTAATAAAGGACAGCAAGGGCAATATAACCCACGGGTGGGCGGAAGTGTACCGCAAAGATTGGTCAGAGCCGGCCCGGGAAGAAGCCCCGTTTAAAGAATATTGCCAACTAACCAGGGATGGTAGGCCCGCTGGCCTGTGGGCTAAAATGCCGGAAACCATGATAAAAAAGTGTGCTGAAGCGGCTGCGTTAAGGATGGCGTTCCCTGCTGACTTGTGCGGAGTATATAGCGATGAGGAGATGGGACAGGCAGATAATGAGCATCAAGTGCCTCCACCACAGACAAAACAAACATCACGCCGGGAGCTGTCACAGCAGCCGGCCAAAATATTCTGCCAGGAGTGCGGGCAAGAGGTACTAGCCACACCCAAGGCCACCGCTGCCCAGGTAGCGGAGTTCGGTAAGAAGCAGTTCGACAAAGTGCTGTGCCAGGAGTGCGCACAGCCTAAAATTGAGGCTCTGCGCAACAAGAGCAACGGTAATCAAAACAGCCAGGCCGAGGACGGCGGCCCAAACTGGCCGGTGTTTTGGGCAGCAGTGAAAGACTGGGGCTATACCAATGAATCTGTCCATGATGAGGCCAGACGATACTTAAACATGCCTGACTTGGTAAGCCTTACGGAAGGCATTAAGATGCAGGATGATCTGGACAGTTTTATGGATTACTTACGGTCGCTAGCTGAGATACCCTTCAGGGAAGCGGAGCTTCCAGCGTAATGAGCAGGCCAGCACCGAAGATTAACCCCAAGGTGGCCGCCCGGATCCGGGCCAGGGAAGCCGAAGCCCTGGCCGCCGGGTGGGCCTTCGGGGATTTGTGGGAAAGCCGGTTTTGGCATCTGGTGAACAGGCGAAACCGGCCCGGCTTGGCTGCGCTGATGCGCCCGGGGGACAAGCTGGGGGCTATAACAAAAGATTATATAGAAATCGTTCACCGGTCCGGGGCGGTAAACAAGTTCTATCACCCAGACCGGGACAAGCCTGGAGAGAAAAGAGTTGTAGCGGGTGCCTAATCCGCATGGTACCCGCTATTTGTATACCTATCGGAGGTGGAATATTTGGGCAGAAAGAACAGACGTTACCTAACTAGCGAGCAAATGGCCAGACATCACCAAGAAATGCGGCAGGCCCAAAAGAAACTGCAAGCGTGGCAGAGGGCCAGGGGACACTTGAAGCCGGTGCTACGGGGGTTTACCGAGCGGCAAACGAAAGACAAGAAAGTAGGGGCCTTACTCCTCTTCAAGTAATCTTTTTAAAAGACTTTTAAATTCATCAACATTCTTGTCGCAAACATGTCGCAAGTAATTGATCAATAATTTCGCAAAGGGGAATTCAAATGCCAAGTGGCCGCGATTGGTTTCGCCTTTATAACAGAATGACACAGGACCCTAAAATACAACATCTCTCAGACTATGAATTTAGGCTAATCATACATATCTGGTGCCTGGCTTCAGAATCAAGCGAACGGGGAGTTGTCTATGTGGCACCAGGGGTTGGGTATGAGCCTGAAATATTAGCACGTGGGGCAGGATGTCGTGAAGGCGATCCTGTCGCTGCGCTTGGTGTTATGGAAAAGTTGCAGCTAATTAAGGTTGATGATAATGGCGTTATCCATATTAACAACTGGGACAAGCTGCAGTATGAATTTAAATCCTGGACACCAGAAGCACGAAGAAAACAAAAGGCCAAAGAACGAAGTCGCAAGAAGCTGGAAAGTCAACAGCCACAAGGTGTTAACGGTGATACAAACAGCAGTAATGCAAACATGTCGCAAGTAAGTCGCAACACAGATACAGATACAGATACAGATACAGATACAGATACAGATACAGATACAGATACAGATACAGATACAGATACAGATAGTAATAAAAACATATGTGTGTTTGACGGCCCGAACCCGGATGAAAATGCCCCGGCTGAGAAACCCGAAAAGGGTGGAGCGCAGCGCAAGGCTGGCAAAGGCAATTATTCACCTGAGTTTGAGGAGTTCTGGTCCTTCTATCCACGCAGGGTTGAAAAGCAGGGTGCATACAAGGCATGGAATACCAGGCTTAAAGAGGGTGTATCGCCTGATTTGCTAATAACTGCGTCCAAAAACTACGCCATTAGTTGCAGAGAAAACGGCACCGAGGACCGGTTTATTAAGCACGCCAAGACGTTCCTGGGACCGAGTAAACCGTATGAGGATTATTTACACGGGCCAATTTTAAACAACCACAGAGCGCCACCGGCAGAACCCAAGGGGTTTAAGGCGCTGCGTGAGTACATCTCCGAGGAGGGTATACATTGACTGAAAAAGAGGCTATCACCTTGGTGGGAATGCTATTTGCCGCATACCCGAAGTTTGAAGCGCCTAAGGCCACAATAAAGCTGTATCAGCAGTTTTTGCAGGACCTTGATTTTAACCTGGCCAGGGCTGCAGTGACTAAGCATATTGCTGTAAGTCAATATTTCCCCACAATTGCCGAATTGCGTGATGCTGCTTTATCACTCACCAACAAAACGCCAAGCGCATCAGATGCCTGGTGTGAAGTTATGGAGCAAATCTCCAAGATTGGATCTTACGGAGCGCCTAAGTTCAGCCACCCGGCGATTAAAAAGGCGGTTAATGCTATCGGGTGGACAAACCTGTGCTGGTCGGAGGAAATAGGAGTTGAGAGAGCCCACTTTTTGAAAATTTATGAAGTCTATCGCAAGCGCGAAGTTGAAAACGCTAAAATACTGCCGTTGTTTAAAAAGTTAGGACTTAAAATGCCAGAAATGCCGGCGTTGCCGGAGGAAACAGTTAGTTAACTGGAGGGTGAAAAATGATTGCATTGCAAAGCGGCTTAGAAGGTCAGATATGGCAAATAATTCTTGATTCATACCGCTATGACGAGGATACGTATTTGTTCTTGAATGACTTTAGGAATCAAGGGGCTGCCCGCTGGGCGTTGCAAAGAGCCCGGAACATAGAAAGTGACTTGGTGTTTATGAAATACCGTCAGGGTATAAATATTCCGAATGGGACAATCAGGGATGCCAATATTGTACGCCGTGTGTTGGAGCTGGCCGCTTATGGTGCTGATAGTGGCAAATACTTAGGGCCAAGTGATGATCGGTTGGTAAGGGGTGTGGTATGAGGGAGATTAAGTTTAGGGGAAAGTCCTCAAAAACAAGACAATGGTTTTATGGCGACATATGCCACCATGACGGAGTGGTATCACATATAAGCCAGCATCCTGCCGATGGTTCAATGGTAATACATGACTTAATCCCTGAAACCATTGGCCGGTACACCGGACTTAGCGATGTAGTGGAGTATGACGAAGAAGGTTTCTGGATACCGAATAGCAAGGTTATCGGCAACATCCACGATAACCCAGAGCTAATGCTCTAACCATCAATACGCAACACCACGCGAATAAAAAGGGGTGGTACGATGGGCCTTGACAACTACACCCGCTGCCAGCTTGGCGAGCCGCACACGGACGAAGACCTGGAGTCTGCCAACGGGCCGGTGGTCACGTACCACCTCAGCCCGGAGGAGATAGCTAAGCGGTACGGGCCACCGCAAAAAATGCAGCGCAAGTCCCGCAAGCCTAAGCTGGACAAGAAAAGCCTAGCTGATATGTTGCGGCGCGAAACCGTGGGGATTGTAGCGAGAAAAAACATGATACCCAAGCGGCAGCTGCTAATTATGTGTGAAAAATACGGCCTTAAACTGGACAAAAAAGGCCGGCTAAAGGAGGATAAAAACGTGGATATTCAAAGCAACGACAATACCCAAACTACTAACGGTGGGTTTAAGACTTACCCCGAGGATGCAGGGCGGAAAAAGACCAGGCTTGAAGTTGCACGGGAGAAGCTCAGCAAAGAAAAATACCTGAAGCTAAAGGGTGAGGACCTAAAAGACAAGGAGATCATGGAACAGTTTGATATTCCCAATGATGTGTTTTACGTGCTGAAAAAAGAGTGGGGATTGACGGGCGATAAGGCCGGAGAAACCACCGTTACCAAGATGACCATTGCTAAAGCAATTAAGCTACGTGAAGAAACGCAAAATGAGGTTTCCTACGCCGAGAAAGTTATAAGCCCTGATATTAAGCAAGTGGCCCCGAAGCTGGCGAAGCTATTATTTGACCACCTGGAAGAACATAGCGCCAAACTGAGCCACATTGACAAGGTATTCGATACCGTGGAAATCGAGGTGTAGGACATGGCCCAGGCTGCGAAAAAGGCGAAGGTGCAAGAATCCATTCTGGCCGTGCTGGGCCGCAAACCCCACAAATCCCGAAAGAAGCCACAGAATCCGTTTGAGCCGGCGCCGCTGACGGCACCGCCCAGGCCAAAGCCGCTGAGCCTGGCAAAGCGCATGGAGAATCCCATTGTGCGGGTGGATGTGCAGACGGGTGAGGTGCTAGTAAGCAGGATAAGGGAGCACTGGGCGAAGGAGGAATAACCGGTGGGAAAGTTGATGTATATACCCGTGGATATGATATACCCGAACCCGCGCAACCCCAGGAAAAACTTTGACCCGGAGGCTATGGCGGAGCTGGTTTCCAGCGTCCGCCAGGTCGGGATTTTGCAGCCGGTGGTGCTGGTCCGGGACGAGGACGAAACCGTAACCCGTTACCGCCTGGTTGCCGGCGAACGCCGGTACCGCGCTGCCCGGGAAGCGGGTATGACGGAACTGCCGGCAGTGGTCAGGGAACTTACCCCGGAGCAGGAACTGGAAGTGATGATCATAGAGAACCTGCAGCGCCGGGATATTGACCCCATCGAAGAAGCCCAGGGGATGAAAGCCCTCCTGGAGGAAGGTGGGTACACCCAGGAGGCCCTGGCCGAAAAGCTGGGGTGTAGCCAGGGACACATTGCGAACCGGTTGCGACTGTTACGGCTACCCGAGGAAGTGAAGGAGAATATTTCACGTAAAATAATTTCCGCCGGCCATGCCCATGCCCTGCTGAAACTGGAGAAGGCGCCGGCGATGATGAAAAAGGCGGCCGAAGTGATGGCTGAAGAAAAGGTGTCGGTGGCCAAGGCTCAGGAGGCAATAGCAAAGGTTATTGCCGATCAGGGCAAGCCGCTGTTTAATGATTATGACAGTAAGCCGGAGTTTAAGACCAAGGGCTGTGAGAAGTGCGAATATCGTGTTATGGGTAACCAGTGGGGATACGGGGAGGATAAACCATACTGCATAAAACCTAGCTGCTGGGAAAAAAAACAGCAGGAAGTCAGGCAGGCCCGGGAACAGGCCCTTTTGGACCGGGTGAAAAAGGCAGAAAAGAAAGGCCAGGGCGTGCTTGAACTGGACAAGTTCGACTGGAACCAGTATGAAGTATTCATGGATTACAAAACCGAAGGCATGGACTTGTCCGAATGTGAGAGTTGCGAACATAAAAAAGTGGCCAAGCGGTCATTTTGGGATGAACTGACCGAGGCGTGTTTTCAGCCATCATGTTTCAAGAAAAAACAGATGGCCGCAACCCGGGAGAGGAACAAGGAGGCCCGGGAAGCCTTCAAAAAAGAGGCTAACCAGATCGGCATTATGGCCGGGCTAAAAGCGGCGCGGGTGGTTAAAAAGTTTAGTGTTAACCTACCCGCTGCCGTGCTGGATAAACCTGAACTGGTTTACATCGCGGCCATGATCTTAGCATGTGTTAAACCGTGGGAAGATCGGAAAATCACCTTATATCGGTATCTGCAGAATAAATACGGTTGGGAACATGACGTGCTAAAGCGCGGGGATTACGGGCTAACACAGAATGATTGGGACACTTTTCACCAACTGCTTGATACGCTGACAGATGAACAACTGTTGGAACTTATATTTGAATGGCCGGCTGTGGCCCACGGCCTGGACGGTGCCCCGGGGTGGATACTGCAGCGGGAAACGAAACCGAAAGAGGAATCAAAATCTGAGGAACGCTCGGAAATTGAGGAATCCGAATTTGACACGATATCCGCAGCAACGGGCAAGCTTAAACGCTGCGGGGACTGTGCGAACATTGATGAAGAAAATATTTGCGCTTATTACGGCTTTGAAAGACCTTCGCTACCCCAACACTGCCCACATTATCGCTTGCGCTCTGGTTTGGATAAGCAAGCTATTTAGTGAAATGGGGATTGAGCTGTGCTTAAGCCAGGCGATCGGGTCCGCATTCGCTGGGGGCAGAACAGGGGAAAAACCGGTGTGTATCTACATGACTACCGTGGCAGAGCCGTGGTGCAGTATGGGCCGTCATATTACCACATAACTAAATTGCAGTATGCCAATATTGAGAAGGTGGATGAAAATGACAAGGATCGGCGAGGCCCGGGCGCGGGAGTTGGGGTTGCTTCCCGGCCAGGCTAAGAAAAAGAAGACGGTACGTGTATCGCAAGTTCAGTGGGATGCACGTCACATTCCCGGAGGCGTATGGATACAGGTGCCACATGTACCGCCAAGTCTGAACGTATGGAAGAACTGGCACTGGGCGAAGCAGCAGCGGTACAAGCAGGATTTGACCGAGGCAATCCGCGGTCTGGTATTGGCCATGAAGTTGCCCAGGTACCGCCGGGCTACAGTGCAGGTGATAATCTATTTCCCGGTGCGGCGTATCAGGGACCCCGCGGACAATTACAACCAGAAGTTTCTCATGGATGCGCTGGTACGGGGCGGGATTTTGGAGGACGACCGTGGGGATTGGGTACGGGTGATGGTGCCGAAGTTGGACATTGACCGGGACAGGCCGAGGATGGAGGTATTCGTGTGGGGTTTTGATTGAGGGGGGTGGTTAGGTTGGCATGTCAACATAAACGTCCTGGCCGAACGGCGCGACTAGAGCGCCAGCGCCGGGCAAGGGAACGGGCGAAGCGCCGCTTGGCGATAGTAGTGCATTTTCCGCAGCGCTGGGACCCGGAGCGGTACGATGGCATTAGCCCCGGGATGTGCGTGGCCTGGGCGGATGGAAGGGAGGCCACCGGATGAAAATCGGGTTATGCGGTGCGCAGGGTACAGGGAAAACCACCCTGGCCCGGGCACTTGCCCGCGAGCTAGGCTTACCGCTAATTGAAGAGCAGGTCCGGTTGGTGGCCCGAGAAATGGGCATTGAAAATCCCCGGGCGTTAAAGGGGAATCCGGAGCTGGGGGGACAATAACACAATGTCCAGTTTGCAAAACCAGCCATGAAACGACAGCAGCGGGGGTGATAAATTGGCCGGGGAGGTTATAGCCATGAAGAAAACCGGGGGCAGCAAAACTGAATACCAGGCGGTAATGCTGCACCCGGTGGAGAGGCGGTTTGTGGAGTACCTGCGGAAGCTTCGGTATGCCAACCTGGAGGTGAAGGTGCAGGATGGGCTGCCGGTGATGGCTGAGAAGGTGACCGAGAAGGTGAAGTTTACGGATAATTAACCATTGACATAAAACACTTATTCCTGGTATTATTATGCAAATAAATACTTGGCTGACCAGAAAACTGGAGGCCGACATTGTTTCGTTTAGACGCGAGCAGTGTCGGCCTTTTTGCGTTTATGGATGGAGGTGGTGGTGAGATTGGCTAAATACAGAACTCTACAACAAAAAAAGAGGGCTTTTCTTGCCGCCTTTGCGGAAGTTGGAAACATTACACGGGCGGCTGAAATAGCCGGAATCGACAGAAAAAATCATTACGATTGGATGAAAAACGACCCGGATTACCCGGAACTTTTCTATGAGGCAGACCAACAGGCATGTGATCGACTGGAACAGGAGGCCAGACGCAGAGCTGTAGAAGGTGTGCAAAAGCCAGTATTTCAAGGTGGGAAACAAGTTGGGGTGGTGCAAGAATACAGCGACACTCTGCTCATATTTCTCCTTAAAGGGGCAATGCCCGAGAAGTACAAGGAGCGTGTACACCAGGAGCACACCGGCAAGGGAGGCGGGCCGATACAGCACGAGGTGGATTTAAGTGGCTTATCCGATGCAGAACTTGACGCGCTTATCAGTGAGGCAGCGAAAGGAATTACTGGCCAAGGCGCTGATTGAGAAACGGGCCCGGACTGACATTATCTCCTGGATATTACACCGGGGGATTAAAAACGAAAAGGGCCTGCCGATGGAGTTTGGCCAGCACGCATTTTTACTGCAGCCATACCGTGATTGGAGTCCGCGCCTGGTGTGTATAAAAGCTGCTCAAATTGGCTTTTCCACGATGGCCATACTAAAAACAATATGGGCAGCGGGAAAGCAAGCACGTAACTGCATCTACACCCTGCCCACTGACGACGATGTGAGGGCCTTCGCGAAATCCAAGGTGCTGCCGATGATTCGGAACAATCCGGCACTGGAAGGCATGATTAGCTCCGAGGTGGACAGTATTTACCAAAAGCAAGTTGGAGACGCGCATATATTCTGGCAGGGCACCAAGGGCCAGAGCAAGGGCATTATGATTACCTCTGACCTGAACGTGCATGACGAGCTGGACCGCAGCGACCTTGCCACAGTAGAAACCTACGAAAGCCGTGTTGCCCACAGCGATTATAAAGGGCGCTGGATATTCTCTAACCCCAGCCGGCCAAAGGTGGGGGTAGACATCTACTGGCAGCGGTCAGACAAAAAACAATGGCATATCAAGTGCCCGCGCTGTAACGAGTGGCAGCCGCTGGATTATTTCGTGAACGTGTGCAAGGAGCGCCGGAAGTTCATATGTCGCAAGTGCCATGAGGTATTACCGGATGAGGTCAGGCTTACCGGCGAGTGGGTACCGGAGCATCCCGGCCGGGATTGGTCGGGGTACCATATCAGCCAGCTCATGGCACCGTGGATTACTGCCAAGGAGATCATTGAGGCCGAAGAAACCAAGACCCAGGAGTATTTCTACAACTTCGTGCTAGGCCTGCCGGTGATCGGCGGTGCTAACCAGGTGAGCCGGTCGATTATCCTGCAGTGCTGCACAGAGCAGGCACCAGCGGGCCGATGGAAACTACTGGGCGTGGATGTGGGGAAAGTCCTGCACTGTGTGCAAGGCACCGAAAACGGGATTACACGGGTTTTCACACTGCCGGGCTGGGATGACCTACACGCTTATATCCGGTCGCAGGGTATCAACCTTACGGTGGTGGATAACGCGCCGGAAACCGAAGAGGCGGCGAAGTTCTGCCGGCACTTCCGGGGCAGGGCGTTCCGCTGTATTTACGACTACGACAATGAGCGGGAGGAAATGATCGAATGGTCGGATATTATGCAGGCCAAAACAGTGCGCCAGGACAAAGAGGGCGTTGTTTGGGCGCACCGGACCCGGTTGATTGACCACACCATCAGCGTGTTTGATACCGGCGAGATTTACGTTTACATCCACCCGAATGACCCGCAGTTGGTTGGTAAAGGTAAACCGGGTGTGATCGAAAATTGCCTGTGTGACCACTGGGAGACGCTGTACACCGTGGGTGCGGATGGGCAGGATGTGAACATCGTAAAGAAGGACCGCATGGGGAATGTAATTCGTACGTGGGAAAACAGCGGGCCGGACCACTTTGCACATGCCACTGTTTACTATGAGATCGCAAGGCAAAGGAAAATGCCCACCAGGAGAATGACGGAGAATATTAAGCGAGGGCAGCCGCAGGTTGTGGCTGCAAGTAGTATTACTGGATATTAGGAGGCCGCCATGCCGGACATTTATGATTCCCGGGAGACAACTGCAGAACTAATCCAGCGTTTCTACTATGCTGAATCCTGGAGGCAACAATACGATACCCGCGCATTGGAGTGGTATAAGCTATACGTTGGCTGGCGTGATGCGCTGCCGAAGGCATTGCAGGGCCGGTCAAACCTGCACATACCGCGTACCTATGAGGAAATAGACACACTCCGGAGCCGGTTCTTAAAAGCACTGTTCAGTAGCAGGCCATACATTGACTTCCTGCCCAGGCCCAGGGCGGCGGTATCACCGGAACAACTGCAGGAGATGGAGGCCAAAGCAAAGATTGCCGGCGCTATCCTGGATGACCAGCTAGCGGCCATTATCCCGGCGTTCTACGATTTCATTACCTGTTTCCTAGTGTACCCGGCGGCCATTGCCTCCATTGGCTGGCGCTACGAGGTACGCAAAGTTAAGACCAAGCAGCAAAAGCTTATCCCCCCTACGTTCATGGACCAGGTGCGGGCAGCACTGCAGGGTGCGCAGGCCCAGCCGACTATAGTCATGGAGGAAGTGGAGCAAGAGGTTGCGGAGTATGACGACAATGATTTCCAACCGGTGGACTTCTTCGACTTCTGGCCGGACCCCCGGGGGCGGGATATAGATTCCTGCCGGTTCTGCTTTCAACGTGAATGGCTGACGGTGCCGGAACTGCAAGCAAAATTAGCTTTACTCAAGCGGGCAGGTGGCGGCAAAGTATACGAGCCGCAGGACTGGAACGCCCTGGCCGGTGCTGCCGGTGAGCTGCAGGATGGCCGGGAGGATCGGCTTGCTGCTATTGGCCTTGGCAGCGATAGTACGCAAGGGTACTGGCGGGAGCCCAAGAAGGGGTATCTCATGGAGGTGCTGCACTATTGGGAGGATGACCGGCACGCTTTGCTGGTGAACCGCACAGAAACCCTTTATGATGGGCGGAACCCTTACCACCGGCACGGCAAGAAACCGTTTATTGCGACCAGCTTTGACCCGTTGCCGGGCGAGTTTTACGGACTGAGTGCGGTGCAGCTTATTGAACACCTGCAGCACGAGCTTAACACCACGCGGAACCAGCGCATTGACAACGTGAGCCTGGTGCTAAACCGCATGTGGAAGGTGCGCCGGTCAGCGGATATAAACCCGAACGAGCTTATTTCCAGGCCCCATGGCGTTGTATGGGTGGATAGCCCGGATGACGTAACCGAGCTGAGCATGAATGACGTAACCTCTAGCAGCTATAACGAGGAGCGAATCATCAAGGAGGACATGGAGAACGTGATTGGCGTTCCGGCGGTGGTGCGGGGTGCTGAACCACCCGGAAAGCAGACGGCCACGGAAGTGGTTACCAAGAACACCAGTGCCGGATTCAGGTTCGACGTAAAGGTGATGCTGTACGAGGCCCTTTGTCTGAAGCGTATGGCCTACCTCATGGATTGCAACAACCAGCAGTTCATCGACCAGGCCCGGCTGGTGCGGGTGTATGGTGACCAGGGCATGGAGTGGAAGCGGATCGAGCCGTGGGAAATCCTTGGTGAGCATGATTACGCACCGGCGGGCAGCAGCGTTGACCCGATGGCCAATAAGGAAATTCGCCGGCAACAGCTTAACGAGCTACTTATGATTGTATCTCAAAACCAGCTTGTTGCGCAGCATGTTAAGATACCCGAATTGATTAGGCTACTCATTCAGAGCTATGATATCCGGTCGGTAGATAAGCTCCTGCTAACACCCGAGGAGCTTGCTCAGCAGCAGTTAGCGGCAATGGTACCGCCGGGAGTTCCACCGGGCGCACCTCCGGAGCAGCCAGGGGCAGCGCCACCGATGGGGCCGGATCAGTTGGCAGCACTACTGCAAATGATTGGAGGTGGGCAGGGTGGCCCGCAAGGTAACCAAGGGTAAGAAAGCACCCCCGAAAGGCAAACAAAAGGTGCAAGACCAGCAGATGGCCGGGTTTGCGGTAGCCGCGCTAAAGAAAGCGGGGCGTAAGAAGAAATGAGCCAAGATATGCAAATTGGCCAGGCCCTGGAGGATATGGCCCGGTCTGCTGGATGGGGATATGTGGAGCAGTACATCCAAGACCAGATTGGGGCACGCTTGAAGGACCTGGAGCGCAAGGAATTTGTGGATTTAGCCCGGGTGGCTCGGCTGCAAGGAGAGATAGCCGGGTTTAGGGCAATCAATACATACCTGCAAGACCGTCTACGTAGATACCGCGAGGCGCTGCAGAAAGGAGACTAAATATGCCAACTGATGATCAAATGATTAAGGATATTTTTGGTGGGGATACCGGAGATCCCGCCCCCAACAACGATAATGACCCGGAACTGAAGAAGGCCCCGGAGCAAGACCCGGACACGCCGCCGGAAGAACCGGAGCAAGACCCGGAACCGGAAAAACTTTACGCCGGTAAATATAAGACCGTTGAGGAACTGGAAGCTGCCTACAAGGAAGCTGAACGAGGATTCCACAACGACCGCCAAGAGAAGGCGGAGCTAAAGCGCCAGCTTGATGAGCTAAAGGCAATGCTGACACCCAAGCCGAAGGAGCAAGACCCGAAGGAATACCGGGAAAAGCTAATTGAGCGATTGATGGAAGCCCCGGACGAGGTTGTAACCGAGCTGGCTGAACAAATAGCTGATCGGAAACTTCAAGAGCGCCTTGGGCCGGTTATGCCGGTTATACAGCAGCAGATAGTTAATAACCAAGTGCAGCAGTTTATGTCGGCAGTGCCGGATGCAGTTGAGTATGCCAATGACATGGCGGCCATTCTGCAAGCTAAGCCCGACCTCATTAACCAGCCCGGCTGGTTGGAAAAGGCTTATATGCAGGCAAAGATAGCCCGATTGGAGGCAAAAGTAAGTAAAGCCACCGGTGATGATAAAGCTGCCCAGGCAGCGGCAGCTAAGCAGGCGGCGGCCATGCCGAAGGGCGGCAAAGGCGAGCCGCCGAAGCCGGAAACCGAGGAAGAAAAGATGCGTAAAGCGATTTTTGGCGATTTTAACGGAAAGAGGAAAATGTTTGATTTCTAAAGGAGTGGTTTAAATGCCGCCTGTATTGACCTTTGATTTAGATACACAACGGCGGGACCTTGACGTTGCCCGTGATATTGCCCGGTATATGCCGGACGAAACCCCCTGGACTGTTATGTTACTGCAAAGCCGGAAGAAAGGCACCCAAACCGCGCAGTTCTTCTGGTGGGAAGAGGACGTATATGGCTACTGGACCCAGGTGAATAGTGGGGCAGGCTATGATGACACCGCCACTGATATTGTGGTGGACGATGCTTCAATTTTTGCTCCCAAGGATATCCTAAAAATCCCGCGCACCGGTGAGGTTATGTTTGTCAGCGCTGTCAACACTGGCACCAACACTATTACTGTTATGCGCGGGTACGGTGAAACGGCAGCTGCGGCCATTAACGACGATGATTACGTATTGTGCTTGGGTAACGCGATGGAGGAACGGTCCAGCGCGCCGCAAGAAAAAATTCTGCAACCTGTCAAGATGTATAACTACTGCGGTATTACACGTACAACTTTTGGAGGTTCCGGCACGGTGCTGGCGGAGCAACAGGTGACCAACGAGCAGGAGCGGGCGCGGCTGACCAGGGACAAGGGTGTGGATCACCGGTTGTCCCTGGAGCGAATGTTGCTGTTCGGTGAGCGGAAAGAGGACGCTACGAACAAACGGCGCATGAGCCGCGGCATTGAAAAGTTCATTACCACAAACGTTTACGATGCCGGCGGGGAAATGACCGAAGCTGACTTTGACCAGAACGTATGTGAACCCGTGTTTAAGTACGGCACCAAACGTAAAGTGCTGGTAGCCTCTCCCCGTATGGTGTCCATTATCAACGGCTTTGCCAAAGATAAGCTTCAGGTTTCCCAGGGCGCCAAGGAGTACGGTCTGGATCTGCAAGAGTATATCTCGCCGCATGGCCGCTTGGTGATTGCACCTTCGCGCATACTGGAGCAGTATTACGCCTACCACAGCTTTGTCATTGACATGAAATACGTGTCCTTCCGTGCACTGCGGGATACCAAGTTGCGGCGTAATATTCAGGCCCCGGACGTAGACGGCTTCCTGGACGAGTATTTAACCGAGGCCGGGTTGGAGTTCCGGGTGGAAAAAGCCCATATGACGATTAAAAACGCTACTGGCTAAAAGGTGGGGCGGGTAATCGCCCGCCCTATATTTATTTCACGTGAAATATCCTAAAGGAGTGGTTTAGATGGCACAGTTTATTAGCACATACCAGGGGATTAGATACAAGATACCGGAAAGCGACAAGGTAGCAAAGTTTGAGCGGGGTAGGCTGTCTACTAAAGACGAGCAGGTTATTTCATACCTGCGGGAGCATCAGGATTACGGGTGCACGCTGACCGAGGTGGAGAGCCCTTCCGGAGCTATGACTGTAGATGTGCATTTTTGCCCGGTGGAGGGGTGTGACAAGGTGTTCAAAAGTCAACAGGCGCTGGCAGCGCACATGAGGACGCATAAGCAGGACGACAACTACGATAAGGATAACGGAGGCAATGCCGATGGATAGTCTGGCCAGTTACCTGACCGCCGCTAAGCGGGTAATAATTGCGGTCGGTACCGCAATTACCACTTTTCTAGGAGGCTGGGACATGGCATTAAAAGTGCTGGTCATATTCGTTGTATGCGATTATTTGACCGGCCTGGTGGCGGCATGGTACCAGGGAGAGTTAAACAGCAACACTGGATTCAAGGGCATTGCAAAGAAAATCCTTTTATTTGTACCCATTGCTGTTGCTTACTGGTTGGACCAAGTTACCGGGCAGGATATACTTCGCAGCCTGGCCATATGGTTTTACATAGCAAATGAGGGCTTAAGTATACTTGAAAACTTGGGCCGAGCGGGGGTGTCTATCCCGGTACCGTTACACGAAGCACTTGAACAGCTCAAAAATAAAGGCAGTGGTGCGAAATGAGTATAAGACTATTTCAATGGCCAAAGGGTACCAAGTTTAATAAGCGTAAGTCAACTGATTATATAGTCGTGCACCACAGTGCCAGCGGTGATGTCCCGGCCGCGGAAATACACCGCTGGCATTTGGCTAAAGGATGGCTTGGTATTGGCTATCATTACATTATCCGTGCTGACGGTACAGCTGAGGAAGGCCGCCCACATTGGGCCGAAGGTGCCCATGTGCTAGGCAAAAACGGCGTTTCGCTGGGCATTTGTCTTACCGGGAGCTTTGAGCATCACAGGCCAACCACAGCACAGGTTGATTCGCTGGTGCGATTAGTTAAGAGTTTGCAGCAGCTTTACCCGGATGCAAATATAGTGGGGCACAAGCATTTAATAGCCACGGCTTGTCCGGGCCGCCTGTTTCCCTGGGATGTATTGCAAAAACGTTTACAGGAGAGTGAAGGAATGAGTTTTAAGGATTTAGATAAATGCTGGTACCCTGACCTTGCCAAAAAAGCTGTTGAACTCGGCTTGGTGGCCGGTATTCAGCGTGAAGATGGCTTATATCTGGCCCCCAAGGAACCGCTGACCCGTGAGCAGGGCTGGATTATGGACCTGCGGCAACATGCTATGTTAGACAATGTGTGGAAGATACCGGATATGGTGAAAAAGTATTTGCCTTCGGTGGTGCGAATTTGGGCTAAGGGCGGGCAATATCAAACAGTTGGCAGTGGTAGTTTTGTGTCACCATCTATAATTTTAACCAACGCTCATGTGGTGGGCAACAATGCCACCGTTTCCGTGGATACTCATGATAACCACTCGGATACTGGCAAGATGCAGGGCAAGGTAATCAAGAGGGACGAATACATTGACCTCGCCTTGGTGCAAATTGACCGCCAGTATACGCCCTTAAAACTGGCTGACGGGGCGATACACGGTGAGTTTTGCCTTGTACTGGGCAATCCCGGCGGTGAATGGCAAAGCGTTACTGCTGGGATTGTGAGCCATAATGACCGTGGCGATTATATTGAAACAGATGCGCGGATTAATCCGGGCAATAGCGGTGGGGCTATGCTGAATGCCAAGGGTGAGCTTATTGGTGTACCGTCACACAAAATAGCACTTGACCATTCGTGGGATAACCAAAACTATGCCATTCGGATAAGTAGGGTTAAGGAGTTTATTAAAGGGGTGGTTTAGAATGACTGCCCAGGAGATTATCACATATACGGCCGAACGGCTGCTAAAAAAAGCAATGGATACAGCGGACGGTCTTGGCTGGTTAAACGATGCCTTGGAGGATATGGGCGTTGATGCTGGGCTGTTTAAAGAACAGGCTATCGTTTCTGTAGCAGGAGTATGGAACGATTTGCCCGCCGATTGCCTGAAAGTATATGAGGTACGGGACAGTACCGGATGCGATTATTACGGTTGGGAGGCGGACAGGAAGCGGATCCGGTTGGCAGATGATGGAACGTTTACTTTGCGCTATTACCGCCCGCCTATTGCCCTTGCTGATGGGGAGCAGGTGCCGGAGTGCCCGGAGGTATTCCACCGGGCACTGGCTTATTATATAGCTTACCGGTTCGAGGCCCGGGACTTCCCCGGGGAAAATGCTACCCTGGCTTGGCTTTCAGAGTACCAGACTAGGCTGGAACGGGTCAGGACACAGTTGCAGAAAAATGCCAAGCTTGTTAATGTGCGTGTTTGGAGGTAGTTGAAATTGGCAGTGCAGGAATGGGAGATCATGGACTTTTCCGCAGGGCTTATTGACCGGGTTGATGATAACCTGTTGCCGGATAATGCAGCTAAGGACTGCCAGAATTTCATAAGCAGGAAAGTGGGCAGCATGAAACCACGCCCCGGCCAGGCCCGGCTTAACACTGCCGCACTGCCAGGGCCTGTGCAGGGTTTACATGCTTATTACTACGGTGATTTTTTCGGCGAAAACCGCAAATTGGTGGTGGCTGCCGGTGGAGTGGTAGCCTATTGGGATCCGGACACGCAGTCTTTTGTAAACCTTAAAACGGGCCTTGATGTCGGCGCTTTGACTTGTTTTGAAACCTGTGCAAACTACATGGTAGCATTTAACGGTGTGAATGCACCTTGGAAATATGACGGCGCTGATGTTTCTACACTTGCCGGCGCGCCCGAGGACGGCCAGTTTTGCGTACTACACAAGGAGAAACTGTTTACTGTGCCAACATCTGAGCCGTCAACTTTGAGGTGGTCAAATAGCTTTGCCCCTGAAACATGGGAGGCAGTGAATTATTGGGACATACGCAAAGGTGATGGCGATAAAATTACCTGCTTGCGCAGCCACTTGGGGGAATTGGTGATTTTTAAACGCCGGTCACTGAGCGTGCTGAGGGGAACGAGCTTGGATGATTTCCGCCTGGATGAAGTAGACGCCCGGGTGGGTTGCACCGGTCCCTTTGCGGCGGCTGCTGACGGTCCCTATTTATATTTTGTCAGCGATGAAGGAATATGCGTTTTTAACGGGGCGCGGGTGGTTAATTTGTCTCGGGAGTTTATTCCGAATTTATGGAGCACAATCAACACGGAACAGTTACATAAAGCTGCAGTAACGGTATGGGATGGGTTAGTTTGGTTTGCCCTTCCAGAGGGGTCTAGCCTACATAACAACTTAGTCATAGCTTATATTCCACCCGCTGACGGGGCGGCGGGCGGCAAGTTCTGGCCCTGGCGTGGTATAAAAGCTTCTTGTTTTCAGGCGTATAACAATGGCGAGCGCCTATTGTTATACAGTGGTGATGCTGTATCAGGTAATGTAAACCAGCAGGATGTGGGAACGGATGACTTTGGTAACCCTATTGAGGCGTACTGGGTTGGTAAGACGTTCGCTATCGGTGAAGCGGATAAGAAGAATCGCTTTTTGCGGGCGTTTATACAGGACAGCCCCGGCGCCAATGATGTTGACTTGCAGGTGACCATTGATTATGGCCAGTTTGCTTCCCTGGTGCCAGATGGTGGGGATGAACTGGTGCGGAGGTATAACTTTTATAGCACGTATAACGGACGGTACCTGCAGCCTAAGCTAATGTATTCAGGTCTAGGCGGCTGTGAAGTGCGGGGCCTAAAGGTGCTCTACAAACCGTTTGGCAGGGCTTCGTAGGAGGTGTTATAGATGGCACGTGAGCAGGATGTTTTTCAGTTACCGGTGAGGTTTTTTGACCACACCCGGCCCGAGGATTTCGCTTTGGCAGTGCAGCGTTGTTTTATTGAAGTGGAACGGATGTTAAGCCAGTTACAGCTTTACGCCAAGCAAGCCACCGGCGGGGCGGTAAAGGATCTGCCTTCCCGTGCCAATGTGTGGGACAGGTCAGGTAGTATTAACGAGGATGGCACTTTTGATACAAGTAAGCTGAGTGATAAATTGGTTGGCCTCCAGCACGAATTGCAGTTGGCTGAACAGGCGGTTACCGAAGCAAAAATTGCTGTCGGGGCCATTAAAACCCCTCACATTGCTGATGGGGCAATTACCAATATGAAGTTGGCGGCTGAGGCCGTCTTAGATCAAAAAGCAAACTGGTCTACTCATAGACTGTATTAGGGGGTTATGGATAATGAACATAATGTTACCACAAAGCACTCAGGCTTTGATTATGCGTGAACGCGAAAAAATGTTAAACGGTGCAGTAAAGCTGGTTAGCCGGATGGTTGAGGAAGTGTCTAATTCCATGCTAGATACTTCTGATACAGGCCAACAGGAATGTATTGATGTTAAACCCGAAATTTCTGAAGATAACAGTATCGACAAGGCTGTGGAAAAAGCTTTGGATTCCAGGTTAAAAGCCTTACTACATGACGTTGATTACAGAATTAATCTGTTGTATGAAGTGCTTGACCGTGCCGAGGGTAAGCCGGTAAACAGGGTGGGTTCAAGGGATTTGAATTTAGCAACTCACATACTGGACGGCTATTCTTTTACAGCTAACTCACCAAGTGCTGGAAGTGTTTCTTGGGCTGGGTGTCATATTGTTTACAAAGGTCAAGACCACACCATTCAAGATGGTAATACAGATAAGAAGTACATTTATTGGGATAATGACACTCCTACACAATTTAAAACCAGTGATACACAACCGGAATTAGATGCGGACGATGTATTAGTTTGTATAAATGAGGGTGGCCATCCGAACGTATTATTGGCACCCGGAAAATTGATTTCTGGGTCAGCATTGATGAATGGTACTGTGGGTAGTGCACAGTTGTCCAGCGGGGCGGTTATAGCAGGTAAGATTGCCTCAGGGGCTATAAATGCGGCTTCGCTGTTTGGCTCCGGCGTTGTAAATTCAACAGCTTTGGCTAGTAATTCCGTAACGGACGCCAAGATAGCTGATGGGGCTGTTAAGGCTGGTAAGATTGCGGCTGGTGCTATAAATAACAGTTCTATTTTCGGAACCGGCGTTGTTGAAGCAGGAGCCATAAAGGATGGTGCTATAACCGGCTCTAAAATAGGGGCAGGTGCTATTGGAGAAAGCAACCTAAACATTGCACAACATATGCTTTATTAGTGTGGTGAAAAAAAATGCCCGTGACAGCAAGTTTTACCAGAGACTCAGATGCTTATCTTTCAGACGGTACACTGGTTCGCCCCAACGTTCCCCGGTTTGAGAATGGCAAGTTTGGTCAGGCCATAATGGTGGAGGAAGGGACGACGAATAGGTTAACAACGGTAGATTTTGAAAGTTGGGTTAATTATACTGATGGCGAATCTATCGGTGAGATGTATTTTCGACAGGATGAATTAAGAGGTAAAGTATTAAGATTAAAGAAAACAGACACAGGCACGGGACGATACGGGAAAAAAGGTTTTCTCTCTGGAATGACTGGTTCTGTTTATAACCACTCGATTTATGTGCGGGCGTTATCTTCAACAGGTAGAATTGCATGTATGTATGTTGATGCCCAACGCAGTGGCGGAGGGCTTATTACTAGTCAAAAGTTTTTTAACCTGTCTGACTTGCCATTAGGTGAATGGGTTCGCATTACAACTACACATGATGGTTCTCCTAATACATTGTCTGGTGGTGGAAGTGTTTTTGTATGGATAGATAACGCACCCGGGGAATGTGAATTTGCACTTCCTCAGGTGGAGCTAAAATCATACGCCACCTCCTTCACGCCAGGCACCCGCGACCCAGAAGTATTGACCATTCCTACGGCAGAGGTGTTAACTGATTCCGGGCCATGGACGGTTGAATTTTTTTGTAAAAAGAGTTTTGAGTTTAATCGAAACCATGTATTATTTTCTGCTTGGCCGAAATTTTATGTCTCAATTGGGGCTAATAGCCGTGCTTTGTTGTCGTGGTTTGATGGCACCCAACGGACCGCATACTCATCATCAAGTATACCTGACGTAACTGGATGGCACTATTGGGCGCTTTCTTGGGACGGTACTGTGGCTAAGGTTTATGTTGATGCCGTCAAATTGATTGAAGTGACTACAAACCTACCATCATCATTGCCTTCAATAGCACAAATTGGTAGGTTTGATAGTAATAGTGTTTATTCAAGCTTGATCGACGACCTCCGTATCTCTAACCGTGCTCTAACTGACGAAGAAATCGCCGATGCCTATGTCAGTAATCAACCACTACCTAAAGATGGTTATACCACTTGCAAACTGTCATTTGATTTGACCCTTAGGGATAAAGAAGGTAAGTATGTTGTTTATGATAACACTCCACAGTCGGGATATATCCAGTGGGAGAATTTATCCATTGGATACCAGGGCATGATGTATGACATTGCTGATGGATACACAAACGGTACTTACGTTTGGTGGGATTTTGATAAACCGTATGAATTGCAGTCTTCTAATACATTACCTGAACTTACCGAGGATGACGTTTTAGTTTTACTCAATAAAAATGGCACCCACATGACTGTTCCAACAGCTTCTGTGGTTGATGGAGGGTTGATTGTCCCTGAATCCATCATGGCCGATGCTATTGCCGCTAATGCCATCACGGGCAATAAGATTTTAGCTGGTTCGATAAGTTCTGATAAAATAGCGGCGGGGGCAGTAGGGGCGGAGGCTATAGCGGCCAATGCTATAGCCGCCCAGCATATTATGGCTGGGGCAATCACATCTGACCACATTAGTGCTAATGGTATAATTGGAAACAAGATTATCGGCGGTGAGATACTTGCCGGTCTCGTCAATATTGTAGGCAAGGATGAATCCGGCAATTCTGTGGTACAGATAGGTCACTACGAAGGACTTGGCCCCCAAACTGCCACCTTCACTCGCAACAGTGTTGCCTACAAGCAGGACGGCACGCAGGTTGCGGCTGACCAACCCCGTTACGAGTATACCGCTTTACCCTATCCGGTATGGCAGGACACCTTCGACACCAACCAGCTTTCGCAATATACCAGCGGCGGGGATAGTCCGGCGACGTGGGCGGTATCAGGCGGGGTGCTGACGGGGACGGGTGGTAGTCAGGCAACGCTGATAAAGAATGACCTACTGTTGCAGGACTGTGAGATTGTATTGACCAGCGACCAGGCGCAGGATGGCGGGATTATTGCACGGTATCAGGATAACAACAATTATTACCTGTTGGCCTTGTATGATGATTCAGGGGTTGCCCCAACGCAAAATATTAGGCTTTATAAGCGTGTTGGCGGAACGTATACATCGTTGGCTTATGCTGACGTAACTTGGCCCCGTGGCACGTCCAAACAAATCAAGTTCACCCTGCACGGCTCCCGCCTCGAAGCCTACTTTGACGGCGTGAAGGTTATCAGCGTCACCGACACCACCTTCACGGGCGGCGGCGTTGGGTTGCGACATCACGGTTCTACTGGTTCAGATCGTTATCTTGACTTTTCTGTTTACTATGTCCAGCAGGGCGTGATGGTGGAGGAAAGCACCTCCAACCTTGTCAAAACCAATGCTGGGGCCACAGCAGACTTCTCAGATGCAACCGGGTGGAGCCTGAATCCCAATACTTCTGTATCTGGTGGTAAGTTAAGGTTGCAAAGCCCAGATGGTTCATCCGTGGCTATAGCGCAGTGCGTAATGACCAATGTGCCAGCTAACACAGCAGTGTCATTCTCCGTGAGGGCTAGGTACACAGACGAGTCTGATCCGGGTGCAAATGGATCTTTGTATGTGGACTTCTCAGGGACTGGTTATGACAGCAATGACCAACAGTTGACTATACCAAGTACCCAGATATGCACAACATTCGCCACGTTTAAACGTGACGGTATGAATACGGGTACTCCTCCGAGCTCATTCAACTTCAGGATATTCTCGTTCTCAAAGAGACCGATTGAAGTTGATTTCGTGCAGGTTGAGCTTCTCCCTATGGCCACTTCCTTTGTGAATGGCATTAGGTACGGAGAGAAGCTTAATGTGCCCACGGAGAACGTATTCAATCCTGGTGCATGGGCCATGGACATGATATATACTCCAACGTGTAGTTGGGGTATGGCTAACACACCACACCTATGGAGGATAGATCTCGGGTATCCTGACCTAGCCAACAACTATGCGCTATATGTCATGACAGATGGTAGGTTGCAGGCAAGGTTGCGCAGTGAGAATGTCACATACTTTATCACGGATTCCGAGGTTCTGGTACCAGGTAAGACGTATCACATAACTATTACTGGGGATGGGTCGACGTTCTATCTGATGAAGAACGGTCAACTGATCGGCACCAGTAGCTATGTGCCACCAGCAGGAACCATGCCAACTGAGATGTGTATAGGCTACTTCACCGGTGGACATGGGCAGGCAGATGGTATCATCCATGATGTTAGGTTCTCAAATATCCTGCGCACCCTGGCCGAGCACCAGGCGGAGTATAACAGCGGCCTCCCCCTCTCGGTGGACGACGCAACCACCTACCTCATGTCCTGCGACGGCCACTTACAACCAAGTATTCGCAAGTTTGGTATTGCCAGTAAGAGCGGAGAAATAGAAGGTAGTATAATAAGAGGATCACAAATATTTGGTACCAGATTCCAGTCTGGTGATGAAGCGTCTTCCAGTTATGTACAAATAGGTAGTGGTAATTCTCCTATTGAAGTAATCAGAAACAATAAACCGGCGTTAAACATATGGACATCACAGAATATCGGTATAACCGGAGGTACAGGCGGTATTGTAGAGTTTTATGATGCAAACGATGGTAGTCGAAAAGGATACATTGCGGCGTACAAAGATACAGGCCCATATGGTTTGGGTGATGGATTAGTTATAAGTGCTGAGGATAATAATACAAATCATAAAGATTTGATACTTATTGGGGACCGTATAACTTTAGGTGTTAAAAACTTTGGAATGTTTACTAGAGTGTATGATTACCTAGAGGTAGATGGTGACGCAGATATTGAAAATCTTTATGTAACAGGTGAAAAAAATGCTGTTCAATTCACAGATAATTATGGAAGAAGGATACTGTCTGCCAGGGAATCTCCAGATATCAGGTTTGAAATTGAAGATATAGCGCAACTTGAAAACGGCGAGTGCAAAGTAGAAATTGACCCGATATTCTTGGAATGTGTGGTGCCTCATAGTGATGATTATAGGTGGTTAGTTCATGCCACCCCTTATATGTCCTCCATGCCTGGACTTTATGTAGCTGAAATAGGAGACACATATCTTGTTTTCCGTGACCTAGCGGGAAGCAATGGACAATTTTTTTGGAGACTATCAGCTCTCCGTAGAGGGTTTGAAAATAATTGGTTGGAGCCGTACAGCGATTATAATTTAGACTTATTGGAGTCTAACTGGGAAGATGAATACATGCAACTAATAGAGATTGAAATTGATGAAACGGTGTTAACTTCCGGTTGGGAGGATGAATTACTATGATGGGTAAACGGATTGAGTTTAATGCCGAAAAAGGTGTATTTATAAGAAAAGAAGAAATACAAGTTACCGATACCAACAGAGTAAATGAGATAAAACAATCTCTTAAAATAGAGCTGGCAAGCATAGTAAGGCAGGTAAAATCTTTAAAGCGCAGGGCAGAAGAAATTAAGGCAATGCTTGATGCTCTGGATGAAAAAGCAGAGCCAGTAATTGACCCTGCTCCTGTTATTCCTGATCCGGTAGCAAAGGAATCTTTATAATGGTTTGCTGACCTTCGGTGTTCCATTCGACTTCCGCACCAAAAGGTTCAGCTATCCACCGGGCCGGTAAAAATACCCGACCGTTCTCGATGAACGGGGCGGTGTCCATTTCAACGGGATTGTTGTTAACCAGTAAGGTAGTTGATCCGACTGTTAATGTTTCGGTGATTTCGCCGATTTCTATACTGGCTGTTTTGGCGACATTATCCCAGGCGACATCATCTTCAGTCGCACCCAGGGCGTATGAGAGGTAACGTATCGGAACGAAAGTTCTTTCATCCTGCACGATTGGTTCCACATCCATAGTTTTAGTTTCAACTGTGCCGGAATCGCTAGTGACAGTGTATGTGGTACTATCTAATGCAAAAGTGGTCACCACAAACGAAACAACAGGTTCTTTGGTCATTTCTTCCGGGGAATACTTACTTGTCCATGAACTCGATCTTTTATCAAGATGGACAGGTGGGTTACCTAGACAATCGGGTAATCCGGTGATAATAGCCAACATGGCATTATCTTTATATTTCCCGTAGGTATAAGTGTGTACTGTGTCGTCTGGCCCTACTGCTGTGACGGCTATATCCGTTTCCGGTCTATATTGATTGGTTAACTCAAAAACAAAAGGTGTTATTTTTTGGCTTGCCGATGTGGGACTTTGCGGGGTAACGGTAAATTTGTTAATGGTTAATTCTTCGTTAGCGCCTTTATATGTGTAAGTTGTCACCGAGCCGCTAGAAACGTAAACCAGGTCAATAATGCTGTGGGTAATTAAGTCGGTGCTCTTTTTACCACCTTTTGTGACTTCATCCAGTGCATCTTTTGGTATAACAGCAACTGCCGGACTAACACACATGAACACCATTACCAAAACCAACGCCAACGCAAGTTTTCTTTGCCATATTTTCATAGACATCCCTCCTTTATGAACAAATTTTACCACAGGTGGTGTTTAAATACCATGGCTCATAGTTATTCTGTGGACAGCAAGGGCAATATTTACAAGAACGGTCAGTTTGTCCCGGCCAGCAACTATAAGTATCTTGAACAAGACCCTTACGGTCAGCAGGCATTGTCAGCGGCTAAAAAGTTAAAATCGGGCACTGCATCAGGAACGGGATGGAGCACATCCAAGGGCTGGGTAGGGGGTAGCACACCTTCATCGCAACCAAGCTACCCTAAGCCAAGTAATTCAACGCCCAAATACAACACTTCCCCGGCACCGGTATATAACAAGCCCACAAGCATGGATGATGTGTTGGGCCAACTAACAGGCCCGCTAAAAGAGTACCTGATGCCCTATGAGCAGATGTACCGGGACGCTTTGTCCCAATTCCCGAAGTACGAACCACCGTCTGAGCAGGAGCTGGCCCAGCAGGCCAGCCAGTGGGCGAATTTGCAGATTAATCCGCTGTTGCAAGCTATCGACCGGTCACTTGAACAGGCCAGGACTGCGGCGTCTAGTCAACGCCAGGAGATTGAAGCGAATTATGCCGGCTTTGAGGACACGGTGAACCGGATGTTGCAGGAAGCGGCGTCCCGGGCACTGGAAAGTGCTATCGCCCGTGGCGGGGGCCGGTCGGGGGCCGTGGAATGGCTTACCAATAAACAGCAGGCTCCGATCATGGAGCAGGCCACCACTGAGCAAGCCAAGAAAACGGCGGCGTTAAATGCTATTGCCCAGGCACTGGCGCTTACTGAACAACAGGCCGGGGAGAAAAGAGAACAGCTTGCCGAAAGGTTGGGCACTTTAGAGGCTAACCGGTTGGCTGAACTACGGAACCTTGCCCAGGCCCAGGCTGTCGGCAACTGGCAGCAGGTTATGGACGCAACCAGAAACCTTATGCAAATGGCTACCCAGGCACAGCAGTTTGGCCAGCAGTATAGTCTTAATCTATTGCCTTATTTTGGGTTAACCGAGGCGCAGAGGCAGGCACAGCCACTGGATTGGACTCAGGTTATGGGACAGGTCCCGGAAGCTACTTTACCTCAGACGAGTTCTGCTGCAGCAGCGGTGCCAATTCGTAGTTACGCTGCACAGCGAGGGGCCAGTATTGACTGGGATCCGGCAACCAAGGAAGTTATTATCAACGGGAAAAGGTATTCATCCAGTCAGTTGCAGAATATGGGTGGGTATAACCAGAACGGGGCCTGGTATATCCCCGAAAGTGCGCTTGCTGGTTTGTTTTAAATAGGAGGTGGCTACTGTGGCCAATATTAACGAGTTGATAGGCTTACTGACAAATGCAAGGCAACCTCAAAATGAGCTGGTAAATTCGGCTGTAAACGCAAAGCAGCGCACTAACCCTCCGGTGTATGTGGTGCCAGACAACCAGCGAGTGTCTTACGGCGATGAGGTGCCCAATAAAACGTGGCAGCAGAACTTAGGCAGCGTTCTAAATGCAATACGGTCGCACCGGGCGAAGAACCCGGTTTATATACCGTTTCCAGCCGGTACTCCCACTTTAGCGAAACAGGAACTTGAACAGCAGAAAGCTTACCAGGACGCACAGTTGGGTTTGGATACTCAAAGAGTGGCTATTGATGCGTTTAAGGCTTACGAATCAAGCGGTAAAGATACTGCCAACTACACCAAAAACGATTATGAGGCCGACCTGTACGGATTACGTGAATACTATGCCAGCCCCAAAGATTATAAAGCCAGCTTGGAGAGAAACGCCACAGACATTATAAGGCTATTGGGTAAGAGCACCTACGACAGGCTACTGGAAGAAGCCAAAAATGCTGAATACAGCGAAGAACCCTGGGTAAGGAAGTATCAGGTGGAAGGCGATCCCATACGTGGATACTTTGATATGATAGGTGGTTAATATGGCATCCCTTGATTTGCTCATCTATGAAAAAGCGAATAAATACGGTCTGCCGCCAAAGCTTTTACGTGAGCTGGTAAAGAAAGAATCCAACTTTAACCCAAAGGCCAAAAGCCCCGCCGGTGCAATGGGTTTAACCCAGCTCATGCCCGGTACGGCTAAAAGCCTCGGCGTCACCGACCCGTGGGACCCGGAGCAGAACCTTGAGGGCGGGGCCAAATACCTACGCCAACAGTTGGACAAGTTTGGCCGCGTTGACCTTGCTTTGGCCGCCTATAATGCCGGGCCTGGAAACGTGGAGAAATACGGCGGCATACCACCGTTTGCCGAGACCAGGAACTATGTGTCCTCAATTATAAATAGCCTGGGCGACTTATCGACTATTAAGCCGGTATCAAGAGGCACCCAGCGACCAAAGACAAGTTACCTGCAGCAGTTCCAGGAGCAGTACGCAAAGCCATATACGCCACCAAAGGCAGCACCTACACCTACAGCTACCAAGTCTAAATACGTTTCGACTGTGGATAACGTTAATCCGGAATTTGCGGCCAAACACCCAACCTTCACCAAAATAGCGGAAACCGTAACCGCGCCTATCCGCGCTCTTAGTGACCTGTCCTGGTTTGAACGAGCCGGGCAGACCGGCAGCGAGATTATGACCTTACAAGATAGACCGGATATAGTAAGCACCGGCAGTACAGCCGGTGATATTACTGCCGACCTTTGGGGTTCATTAATGGGCTTTGCCGCCAATCCCGCCGGTACTGTAAACGTAGGTGCCAATCTGTTTAACCTCGGTACAAAGGCGACCGAAAAGGTGCTGCCCAAGGCCGTAAAATCCAGGCCAATACTAAATACGGCAGCAGGGCTTGCTGGTGGTGCTGTGGGCTATGAAGGTGCGGCCGCTTTAGTTAACAACCGTCCCATGTCACTGCAGGATATGGGTGTAGCGGCAGCCGTAAATGCTCTGCTGGGTGCGGCCACACATGGCGTTGCAAGGATGCCGAAGCTGGCCAGGGCGGCCAGGGCGGCCAATCAAGCTGAGCAGCTTAATACTATCCGTAATCTTGACTTGCGTAATCCTGTAAGGGTTACCGAGGCTGACAGATTAAATACTCCTGCATTACCTGGTCCGCAAGAAAGAGTTGCTTTACCTGGCATACAAGAAAGGCTCGTGCTTCCTGCTGGTAGCGATCTGCGGCTACCTGAATGGGGCAGCGACACTGGCGGGGTAATACGGCAGCGTGGCTTTACCGAACCGGCACAGCTCCCCATGACACAAGCAGAGGCGGCAGCAAGGCAACAGGTGGATAATGTGGTTAATGTGCCACTGCTCACAGGTAAGGTTGATACAAGCATCTGGCAGAAAGGTGTGCCCGAAAGAAAATTACTTACAGGTAAGACAGCAGATACTCCATTAGATACCCGTACCTTCGACGAAGTAGGCAGGCGTTCCATCAAGGCAGCATCATACGAACATCCTGAACTTGCGCCATTTATACGGCAGGAAGCTAACCGGCTTATGGGCGAGGTTATGGACACCATTAAGGGCGAGCGTACCTATACCGAATATAATGGTGAAGCATTCTTCAGTGGTACTAAACGTTTAACAAGTGAATCAATTGAACGGATAAAAGATGAGACAGGTGCAAGTTATGTTGAAATAGGGCAAGCGCTTGGCAAGTTGGTGCACGATAAAGGACTTGAAAATAACGCGCTAAGCAAAAAGATTGAACTAATTATTGATGATAACTTGACGCGGGGCACAAAAACCATTGACGGCATGGATTTGCCGCCTGTACAGGAATATATTGTGGCCAAACAAAAAGCATATTATAGTAAGCCAGCAGCCAAGCCGCAGCAAAGTAAGTCATACAAGCCGGTGGTTGAATTAAACGCGGCGCGGGGCATCCTGCATACAACCAAAAACCTGGACCGGGCGGCTAAGATACTGGATACCTACCCGGAACTAAAGCCGCAATTTAAAAGCTTGGTTAAGCGTATTGAGAAAGCACAACGGGGAAAGGCCAATGCGCCGCGGGTAGCGGAGCAACCGCAGCCGGCGGAAGCGATTAACCCACGCAAGGCTGAACTAGCAGCCGCACGGGTTATCCTTAGAAGGACCAATAACCCGGAGAGAGCAGCCAAGGTTATTGATGCCTTTCCTGATTTCCCGGGACTTAGAGCTGAGTATGAGCAGATGCAAAGGAAAGCTACCGCAAAGGCTGCCAAAGTAGAGAAAGCCAAGGCAAAGGTTAATAAAGTAAAGACCACTAAGGAACCTAAAGCTGGCGAGACAAAAACAAAGGCTGCGCCTAAAGGTGCTAAGGTAGCGGCTAAAGGTGCTACCGATGCAGCGAAGGTCAAGGCTAGGAAAAAACAAAAGCGTGCCAGTGCCACGCCCGTTGATGATGGGGTGCAGGCTATGGCAAGCCCAGCCGCACCACCGCCTGGCGGGGGTAAAACAGACAAAACGGTTAAACGCAGGGATATAATCAAATTCCTTGACGAAAAACTTAACGTACCAATTCGTACCGGTAGATTCAAACAAAAGGCGCTGGGTATATTTAAAATTAAGCCGGAGGTAATCAGGAGCCGTATTGCTAATGACATACCCGCCATATCCCACGAAGTTGGGCACTTTCTTGACAAGCAACTTAAATTAGCGGATTCGGCCTTTGATAGCGAGTTAATGGCATTGGGCAAGCAAACCTCTCTGCCAAACTATACCCCGGAACAGGTAAGAGCAGAGGGCGTAGCTGAATTTGTGAGGCTATTCCTTACAGATGAAGCCGCTGCAAAGAAAGCCGCGCCTAAATTCTTTGCCAGCTTTGAGCAAAAGATTAAAGCTAATAAGGATATTGACGATGCCCTAAGGACAGCGCAAAGGGATATTTACACCTGGTACAACCAGCCGGCAAAAGCAAGGATACTCGGTAGTATGTCTATAGGCGAAAAAAGCAGCCGCAAAATGAGCCTGGATAGCCTATACACAATGACGTTCGATGAAGTGCACCCGCTAAAAGGCTTTGTAAGGCAGGTGGGTGTTAAAGACCTGCCGATTGAAAAAGACCCCTATAAATTAGCCTGGCTTGCCCGTGGTTGGGCGGGTAAAGCGGAAACACTGCTAAAACATGGCCCAATGGATAAAGACGGCAAAAAAGTGGGTAAGTCTTTAGACGAAATACTAAAAACCGTTGAGAACGAATTAGATGATTTCCGGGCCTATATCGTGGCCAAGCACTCCTTGGAGGTCAAAGCACAGGGCAAGGAAACCGGCATTGCAGATAAGGATGCATTGGAAGTTATCAATAATTCCCCGGCAAAATATCAGGATACCCTTAATGATTTGGTTAAGTACCAGGATAACCTGCTTGAAATGCTGGCTGATGCAGGGGTTATGAAGAAAGGCTCCATCAAAGCTATGCGGGAAGCGTATCCAAACTATATACCATTTTACCGGGAATTTAGCGACGACCCCGCTGTAGTTACCGAGTGGTTATCCAGGGGCGGGTATGCTAATTTAAATAACCCGATTAAAAAGATGAAAGGTTCCGCCAGGGATATACTTGACCCGCTGGAATCCATTATTAAAAACACCTATCTATTCACCAATATAGCGGAGAAAAACAAGGTAGGCCGGGCCATTGTAGAACTTGCCGAGCAAGGGGATGGCCTGGGCCGCTTCGTGGAAAAGGTTGACGGCAACCGTTTCAGCAAAGAAAACGTGCTCAAGGTATTCCGCAATGGCGAGCCAGAGCACTATCAACTTGACCCTGATTTATACCGGGCCACATTAGCATTAGACAAGGAATCTACCAATACAGTGGTGCAAATACTTAGTTACCCGGCTTCATGGTTGCGGGCCGGTGCTGTTTTGTCACCTGACTTTATGGTCAGAAACCCTATTCGTGACGGGTTTTCGGCGTTTATAAACTCAAAATATGGTTTTATTCCTGGCTGGGATACAGTTAAGGGAGTATTCCATGCGGTTAAAAAAGATGACTTATACTGGCAGTGGATGAACTCCGGAGGCGCACAATCTACACTGGTGAGTATTGATCGGGATTACCTACAAAAGAACATCCGTGAGATGTTTAAAAACTCCAGGTCAACCAAGGATAAAATAATAACCGTGGTGAATCCAAAGACATACCTGGAAATGTTAAGATCACTTTCCGAGTTTACCGAGCTGGGTACCAGGCTTGGCGAGTTTAGCAAAGGCGTAAAGAGTGGAGCTAATCCATTGGAAGCGGCAATCGCCTCCAGGGATGTATCTATTGACTTTGGGCGTCACGGGGCACATACAAAACAAGTAAACAGAATTATTGCCTTTTTTAATGCCGCGCTTCAGGGTGCGGATAAAATAAGACGGCAGTTTATAGAAAAGCCACTACAAACGAGCGTTAGGACTGCTTTGTCCATTACCGCGCCAAGTGTGTTGCTGTATCTACACAACCGCAATGACCCACGCTATCAGGAGTTACCGCAGTGGCAAAAGGATATGTTCTGGATTATCCCAACAAAGGAGCATCTATGGCGGATACCCAAACCCTTCGAGATGGGTATTTTATTTGGTACCGTACCGGAACGTATTTTACAGTGGATAGATAGCAAGGACCCTAAGGCGTTTGATGAATTAGGCAAAACGGTCCTGGAAGGTATGCTGCCCGGCTACCTGCCTACGGCGCTTCTACCAATTATCGAAGCACAATCTAACTATTCATTCTTTATGAAACGCCCCATCGTGCCGCAGCGCGAACAAAAGATAGAGCCCAGTGAGCAATTTACTGTATATACAACGGAAACAGCCAAGAAATTGGGCGAATTGCTAAATATGTCACCGCGCAAGATTGAAAATACAATCCGCGGCTATACCGGTGGTTTGGGTATGTATACAATTAAGCTTGGCGAGGGTTTGGCTGAGGTGTTTGGTGTGCTTGATCGTACCTCCAGGCCGGCGTTAACCATGGAAGAAATACCAGGACTGAAAGCACTAATGACGACCGCCTATAATAATACCCAAAGCGAAAATGATTTTTATGAAAGATTGGACGAGTTGGAAAGGCAATACCAGACAATAAAGAACTTAAAGCAAAAGCCACCGAAAGGCTTTAGTATGAGCGAGTTAAAGCGCCTTAGAAAAGTTTCCGACAGATTGAGCGATTTAAGAAAACGTGAGCGGGATATTTTAAACAGTAAAACAATGTCCCCGCAGCGCAAACGGGCCGAGCTAACCAAATTAAATAAACTGGCAACCAATACGGCCAGAGTTGCTTTGGGTAAGGAAAGGTTAAAATAAAGAGGGGGCACTAAACCCCCCTTTTGTATTGCTTTCTACTAGTTAACCATTCATGCAGTTTAATACAAGGCCACACAACTATACCTAGAATACAAGCCGCACCGAATAAGTAAGCAATAAACTCCGGAATAATCATAAGTAATGCCATTGAAGCAAGCCCCAGTAAGATCATTACAGGATAGTAGACAATATTTAAGCGGGAATACTTCTGTCAATGGGGAGATGACCACCTATTGGCTGATGCTCTGGTGGTATTGAAAAACACTGTGAAAAAACGCTTGCACCCTGTGTTTATCGAGGTGGATCGGGGTGCAAGCAATAATAAATTTGACAAGGTGGCAAAGTACACAGTATATTATCAATCAAAAGCCTGGGTAAATAAGTGGTGGGCGCAACCTTCACCAGATGGCGTTTATCAATTCCCCCGGGTGTTGGTAGTAACTGATCGACAAGAACAGATAAATAAGATTCTAAAAGAAGAAAACATGGCGAAGATCAGGTTCACAGTGGTCACCCTGGAGGATATTCAGCGAGATGTTTATTTGTATATTTAACGGTGTTCGCATCTGGAATGCGGGCCAACGTTTGAAATCGTGGGTTTACCGGATGCTGCGGTGCGGGAGGCCAAAGATAGAGTCCGGGCGGCTATTAAAAACGCCGGATTTGTTTTCCCGGCCAAGCGTATCACAGTGAATCTTGCCCCGGCGGATCTAAAAAAGGAGGGCCCGGTTTATGACCTGGCCATATCTCTGGGCATATTGGCCTCTACGGAGCAAATCGACTATGGATTGGTTGACGGATATGTCTTTTTAGGTGAGTTGTCCCTGGACGGTTCTATCCGGGGCATAAACGGGGTACTACCCCGGGTTTCGCTACTTCCTTATGATGGCTGTGGGCAAGTGGTCGTGCCCGCCGAAAATGCCGACGAGGCCGCATTAATTCAGGGAATCAACGTATACCCCGCTACCAATCTAATTTCTTTAATCCGCCACCTGCAAGGGAAGAAACCCATAGAACCGCATGCTGTTGATACGCATAAATTTTGGAATGGTCGCCGTGTCATAGCGGATATGTCAGAGGTGCGTGGACAACTGGCCGTGAAGCGTGCCCTGGAAGTGGCTGCGGCCGGCGGGCATAACATTTTGATGCTGGGATCACCGGGCTCGGGAAAAACCATGCTGGCCCGCCGGTTGCCTGGTATACTGCCGGAATTGTCGCTGGCAGAGGCTTTGGAAGTAACTAATCTGTACAGCCTGGCGGGATTGCTGCAGCCCGGCAAGCCGCTGGTAACGGAACGCCCTTTTCGTTCTCCACATCACAATATATCCACTTCGGCGCTGGTGGGGGGAGGCAAATACCCCAGGCCGGGTGAAATTAGCCTGGCCCACCTGGGGGTACTTTTTCTTGACGAGGTTGCCGAATTTAAAAAGGACGCCCTGGAATCGTTGCGCCAGCCTTTGGAAGATGGTGTAGTTACCATTTCCCGGGTTCATGCCTCGGTTACTTATCCCGCCAGAATAATGCTGGTGGCCTCTATGAATCCCTGCCCGTGTGGATTTTTGGGCGACGCCGAAAGGGAATGTAACTGTACCCCCGGACAGGTGCAAAGATACTTACACCGGTTATCGGGACCGTTGCTGGATCGAATAGACCTGCATATCGATGTACCTCGTCTATCATATGACGATTTGGTGCAAAGCCCGCCGGGGGAGGCATCGGAAACCATACGCAGGAGGGTGCAAAGGGCCAGAGAAATTCAATATAGCCGTTTCGGCCCGGACGCAGTTAATGCCGTTATGAGCCCGGCGCAATTGAAGAAGTATTGCCGGATGGATAAGGAAGGGGCCGGGTTGCTCCGTACAGCCTTTGAACGGTTGAGTCTGAGCGCCAGATCATATAACAAAATTATCAAAGTAGCCCGAACCCTGGCGGATCTGTCTGCAAGTGAAGACATACGTGCGGAACACATTGCCGAGGCAATACAATACCGTAGTATGGAAAGAAAGTACTGGCAGTGAATGGGGGGAATACCGTATCTTTCAAATACGGAAGGCGCCCACATATCGCGGGCGCCTTCCGTACCGGCCTTGATGACGGGTGTGAAAGCTTGAAAAAAATTCTTTCATAGCGTTTTGTGCCCCAAAAAGGATATTGACTTTCAAACTTTTAACACCTGGCACCGTCAGTGATGTCAATTCAACATGTTTTCGAACAGACTTTTTAAATATGTTGCTTTCGAGTGTTGCACAAGTCTTTAGGTATGCAGGTCAATTAGTAAACCGGTTATTTCATCTATTCGACTTGCTATGGCGATGTTTTGTTTTTGCTGGATTAATATTTCCTGGGTTAATTCCTCCAGCTTTTTATTTATAATTTCCACCCTGGAAAGCAAACCCTGGTACCCGTGGGAATGGGTTACAGAATAGCAATAGCTCAATACATATTTTAAATAATCGGCAATATACTGCTTATAAACCCTTACGTCAACAATGCTGCGGGTATTCTTTAATCTTTCACCGGATTCCTTGATTTTTTTAATCATTTTACTTATTTCCAACTGCTGTTGGTTTTTTTTAGCCATGTCCAGGGAGTCCTGAAATTCTTTGCCTTTGTTTACCTTTACCGCACTGGCTTTAAACCCCTTATTTATGTTTTTGTCAATAGCGGATATCTTCAATGGTCATCCCCTTTAAAAGTTCTTTTTTTTAGAAAACCACCAATAGCGATCAAGATTATTGATAGAATAGCTATTACGGGTAATAACGGGCTGTCACTGGCAACTGTGCTAAAAGCCAGCGCCGCGCCTCCTAAAAAAAATAAAAAAACTCCCAGGCACAAAAAAATATCTGCGTATTTATCCACCGTCTTATCACTCCTGTCAGTATCTTTGTACCCGCGCGTCTTTTGTATGATTGCCGGTAAATCTGTTATGGTTTGGCCGGGCAATACCGGCTTTTACCTTCAGTGCATTAATTATTCTATATTATAGCATAACAAATGTATATAATCATTTTGCACATATGCCTTTAGTTAATTTTAAAAATTGTTGCTGTAAATGGTAAATTATCAAGTTTATTTTGACGATTAACAGGAAGGAGGGAAAACTTTGGCGAATTATATCTTCACATATAAAAATTAGCAACAACTAACTTTTTGTTGTTAGTTTTTATGGTGGAAATCTATAGGAGGGGTCCCATGGCTTTCTTTAAACAAACAAAAAATAGACATGAAAATAAAATCGAGGGTGATAATGCGGATTTTATTGCTTCTCTGGCCTATTTTTCCCTTGCCCATACTGAGCTGTATTCGTTTTTATCTATTATAAAAATCAAGGAGTTGGCCCAAAGAACACACGATATCACATCAATTAGCCAGAACATGGCTGCTATGTCCGATGAAATTGCGGCTTCAGTACAGCAAATTAACGCTTCCATGCAGGCTGTTGCCAGCGGAGCTGAAGAAAGTGTGAACAAGATGGAGACATTATTTGAACAAGGTAAATATACGGAATCTGTTTTAATGGATATGATACATAATACCGAAGAGCTTAGCGGCCAGGTGAAAAATATTGATGATATAACCCAGGGTGTGTCCGATATAGCCGACCAAACCAATCTGTTAGCGTTAAATGCAGCTATTGAAGCGGCCCGGGCGGGGGATGCGGGAAAGGGTTTCAATGTGGTGGCCGAGGAGGTTCGTAAATTAGCAGCGAAGACAAAGCAAGCCGTGGGTAATGTGAAACAAATTTCAGATAATATGAATACCAAGTCGGTCTTGACTGTTCAAAACGTTAATGATGTTAAAGATATCTTTGAGCGTTATATTGATAGTTCTGGTGTAGTGAATAAGTTAATCCAGGAAAGTAGTGCCCACGTAGGGGAATGCGCCACAATGGTGGAGAATATAACAAACGCCACGGAAGAGAACACGGCCACAGCTGAGAAACTATCCGATATGGCCGAAGAATTATCTTTAACGACGGACTATGTGATTAATGTGTTAACCAGGGAATCCAATTATTTAGGGCAGATAATCGGTCCCAGCCTTAAAATTTCAGACAGCGGTACCACTGCCAACATCCTGGCCAACAAACTTGTTGACCATGCCAATTTCTTAAAAAAAATAATATCAGAAGCAGGAAACGGTACCAGGGTAACCAATTATCACGAATGCGCCTTTGGCAAATGGTATGATGAGAACAGGGAGCGTTACGGTCACATAGAGGCGTTTAAGGAAATTGATGAACCGCATCGTAAGGTGCATGAATACGGGCAAAAACTGGTCGATGACTGCACGTCCCAAAATATAGAGAGTTTGATGCACGCTTCTACGGGTATATTAAAAGCCTTTATCAAGCTGCGCGATGCGTTGAAGTATAAATAAATATTTAATCTTTCTCAGCACTTGACCAGCTTCAGGCAGAGGTCAATAATGTAATTCCTGTAATTGGCATCCGCCTTAGCTAACTTTACGACGTCCAAGCCCAGTTCTTGAAAGAATTCCATTCTCACGAACAGGCCAAAACATATATTGTTTAGGGAAACAAAGGTTTCCACCCTTTTGGCGGTGGGGTTAAATACTCCCTTGTCCACTCCTTCACAGAGTACTTTGTATAATTCTACAGTGAATGGGTCCTTGCTTATCAGTGGTTTGGATTTCAGTTGGAGTAAAAAGGAGTTGCCATTACTGATTTCCCAACGATAAAGCCTGAGATAATCAGGGTTGTGAGCCAGAAATAATATCCAATTGGATAATAAGGTGCGAACCTGCAGTTCGGGATCATTTTTTATAGAAAAGTAATATGGATTAAAAATAAACTTGTGCTGGTCCTTTGTAAACTTTTCCAATACTGTAAGGTAAAGTTCTTTCTTTGATTTAAAGTAAATAAATATATGACTGCTTTCTATGCCGGCTTCCTTTGCTATAATTGATGTCGATGCACCCTTAAATCCATATGCGGCAAATACCTTCATAGCAGCGTGGATGATCCTGGAACGCATAATGGTTCCCTTTCTGCTTAGTTTCTTTGCCTTCATTGCTTTACTCCTTTGTGGGGTAGTCCTGTAAGTTTTAAAGCGGGTCGAACCTGCTGAACATAGTCCATTATGGATGCATTTTGGAAGGTTTTTTACCGCACTCACCACAACTGGTACAGGCCATATCGTTTCTCAGGTTGCATTTTTCGCGTTGAGCCCTGGCGCGCAGGTAGCCCATACCATCACACTTGCCGCCGGCGCCAATGTGTTTGTCGCTCCCCCTGGGGTAACCGGCTAGCTGGCCTTCCAGTTGAGTGATTTTTTTTCTTAACCAGTGGCACTCCTGTTGAAGTTTGGCGACTGTATCTACAAGCATTTTAAGCTGCTCCTGCATAACTTCCAGCTGTTTTAGCTCGTTGTCATTGCTCATTTTTATTACACCTCATATAAATAAATTTAAATAAACTATTATCCACAAAGCGAAAATTCCCTTTAAAAATATTTATTGCTTTGGAATATTTATTTGTGGGACGGGAAATATGTTGCATTTTTACGGGGTGCAAGATATAATGCTTCTAGCTCGATAAATGCTTGGAATTACGGTGTAACTTTCTCTATTGTTGTTTGACTGGGGAAGAATCAAACTGTTAATCCCCGGCACGGGCAATCAATTAGAGGAGGTTCTCCGGTGTTTGAAGACAAAACTTTAAATTGTAAAGACTGTGGTGCTGATTTTATCTTTACTGCTTCCGAGCAACAATTTTACGCTGAAAAGGGCTTTGCCAATGAACCCGGCCGCTGCCCCGAGTGCCGCGCCGCTCGTAAAGCCGCCAACAGGGGGGGCAACAATTTTGGCCGTGAAAGACGCCAAATGTTTGACGCGGTTTGTTCGGCCTGCGGCAGAGAAACCCAGGTGCCTTTTCAACCCCGTGGCGATAAACCCGTGTACTGCCGGGATTGTTACAGGTCCCGTAACAACTGGTAATAAATAAAGGCCTCTATAGAAAGAGCCGGAGTATTGCTGTTCCGGCTTTTTTTGTGCTTTTTTACATTTTTTTGAGGGATGGTGTGTTGTAATATGAAAGACAGGTTGAGCATTTATAAGGAAAGCATGGAAAGTTTGCCACTGCACCGGTTCCTGGGTTTAAAAGTTGAAGAACTGGGTGAGGGGGATTCCCGGGTTAGTATACCAATCAATAGCAATACGCTGAATGTGGCCGGTAAACTGCATGGGGGGGTAACTTATACCGTTTCCGATGTGGCGGCTTTTTTAGCCTTGAGTTCATTATTGGAGCCCGGTGAATTTGCTGTAACCATTGATTATCAATGCAGCATCTACCGGGGTACCGGCTCCGGGCCTGTCACTTTCCATGCCCGGGTTGCCAGGCGTGCCCACCGGTTGGCCTTTATGAACGTAGAGGTTTTGGGTCCTGGTGGGGAATTGCTGGCCGAGGCCAGGGTTACCAAAGCCATTACCCGCCGTCAAGCCCCTGAAATTTATAGATAACGAATTTTAAAAACGTGATTAAATATTCCTCCAACTATAAATACTACCATCAAACATGTGAGAGGAGGAATATAAATTGAGATTTCCCAATTTATTTAGGGAAGGCCAAATCGGCCAGATGCGCATTCGTAACCGTACGGTAATGCCTGCCATGGGTACCAACCTGGCCAATGAAAACGGTGCTGTTACCCCGGCCATGATCCATTATTACCGGGAGCGGGCCAAGGGGGGCGTCGGGTTAATCATTACCGAAATAAACTGTGTGGATGCACCCCAGGGCAATGCCATTGCCAACGAGTTGTGTATATCCGACGACTCGTATATAGCCGGGCATAACGAGCTGGTGGAGGCGGTTAAGGAGCACGGTGCCAAGATAATCACCCAGTTGCATCATGCCGGGCGCCAGACCACCCCTGAATCCACTTTTGGTTTACAGCCGGTGGCACCTTCCGCCATACCGGACCCGCACTTGCAGGTACTGCCCAGGGAACTGACCGTTGAGGAAATACAGGACCTCGTGGAAATGTTCATCAGGGCGGCCGCCCGCGCGCGTAATGCGGGTTACGACGGTGTGGAACTGCATGGCGCCCATGGCTACCTGATCGGCCAGTTTATGTCTCCCTTCAGTAACCGTCGCTCCGACCTTTACGGTGGTGATTTGAACGGCCGGATGCGCTTTCCGCTGGAGATTGTACGGGGTATTAAGAATGAGCTGGGCAGTAACTTTCCCGTGGTATTTCGCATGAGCGCCGATGAATTCGTGGAAGGCGGTGTCCACCTTGACGAGGCCAAACAAATAGCCCGCATGCTGCAGGATGCCGGGGTGGATGCCCTGGATATCTCCTCCGGTGTTTATGCCTCTATGAACACCATATTGGAGCCCATGAGTTATGCCGAGGGCTGGCGGGTTTATTTGGCGGAAAATATCAAAAGGGAAGTACACATACCTGTAATTACCGTGGGAGTCATTCGCACTCCCGAGGTGGCCGAGGGTATTATTGCCGATGGGCGGGCTGATTTTGTGGCCCTGGGGCGCACCCTCATTGCCGACCCCGAATGGCCCTTTAAAGCACTGGAAGGACGAACCGAAGATATCAGAAAGTGTATTACCTGTAATATTTGGTGCATTGGCGAGCGGGTATTTAAAAACCTTCACCTGCGCTGCACGGTAAACCCGGTGGCTGGCCGGGAGTTGGAGTATCCACAGATTACTTCCACCCTTTCCCCCATGCATTTTGCCATAGCGGGTGGGGGACCCGCCGGTATGGAGGCGGCCCGGGTACTGGCCACTGCGGGACACCGGGTGTCGCTGTTTGAAAGACAGCCTGAACTGGGCGGTCAAATATTATTGGCCTGTGTACCACCGGGCAAAGATAAAATAAGATGGTCCATCGACTACCTGAAAACCCAAATCCACAAGCTGGGTGTGGAAGTGCATTTAAACACCGAGGTCAACGCAGATATGCTTTCCGGCATGAATGTGGATGCCACCATCGTGGCCACGGGGGCCGCTCCTTTGATACCGGATATACCGGGCGTTCATAACCCCACTGTTACCACGGCCTGGGAATTGCTGGCCGGAAGATATGAAGTTGGTAACCGGGTGGTTGTGGTAGGCGGCGGCAGTGTAGGCTGTGAAACCGCGCTCTATTTGAAACACCGCGGGATTGATGTAACCGTGGTGGAAATGATTGATGAACTGGCTGTGGATACCGAGCCCATCTCCCGGCATGCACTTTTGGATGAACTGCGTAAATCCGGCGTGCATACCATCACCGGTTTTAATGTGCGGGAAATCAAGCCCGACGGTGTGGTGGCGGTGGACCGTGATTGGCGGGAACACTGGCTTCCCTGTACCCACGTGGTATTGTCGGTGGGGGCACAGCCGCTAAACCACCTGGCAGAGGAACTAAGGCAGCGTGGCATGCGGGTGTTTGTTGTCGGTGACGCCAAGCAGCCGCGCAAACTGAATCACGCCATCAGCGACGGCTTCTTAACTGCACACCGGATCACCCAGGCCGAATCCCTTGCCCGTCCGTACCGTCCTTTCCCCGTACAGCAACCTTACCGGGAGCAGCAGCAGGAGCATTTTCTACAGTAAATTATTACAGTAAGTTATTATATGAAAAACAACGCCTTGCAAAGCTCGGGCAAGGTGTTGTTTTTTACTGATACCGGGGATAACTTGATTAAGATTTGAAACCGCTGTGTGCAGAAGAGTTGGTGCCGGGTATTGAAGCGGACTCTATAACAGTTACGACTGCCGGGTATATCTTGTCCGTATATATTGTTATATAAGTATATGATAAAATAGAAATAATAGGCCTTTTATGATACAATTATAATACACGGGATGAAAGGGAGTGAGCAATGAATAGTACAGATCAAATAATATTTTTATTTGCTATTTTACTAATTGCCGGTATTATTACCACCAGATTTTCTGCACGATTGGGTGTCCCCTCGCTTATCCTGTATATCGCCGTGGGCATGTTCCTGAACAATTTTATTTATTTTGATAATGCCTCCCTGGCTCAATTGGGTGCCATGATGGCACTGGTTGTGATTTTGTTTGAGGGCGGTATGCAGACACGATGGGAAGATGTGCGCCCGGTTCTTATTCCCTCCATTTCTTTAGCCACCGTTGGTGTTTTGTTAACTTCATTGTCCATTGGAGTTCTGGCCAAGTTAATCCTGGATATTACCTGGTTGGAAGGACTATTGTTCGGTGCTATTGTGGGATCAACTGATGCCGCGGCGGTCTTTGCGGTACTTGGAGATAAAAATATCAAACCCAGGTTGAAGACAACCCTGGAGGCCGAGTCCGGTTCCAACGACCCCATGGCGGTGTTTTTAACCATTTCATTTATCCAGTTGATCCAAATGCCCGATATGAACTTTTTGGGGGTTTTTTTAAGTTTCTTCTGGCAAATGGGCTTTGGGTTAGCTATGGGGATTTTAATGGGCAAACTGGCGGTGTGGAGTATCAATAAAATTAACTTTGATACCTCCGGCTTATACCCTGTTTTAGCTTTGGGGTTTGCTGTATTCACCTATGGTTCAACGGCACTACTTAAAGGAAGTGGTATCGTTGCTGTATACGTGGCCGGTTTAGTAGTGGGAAATGCGGATTTAACCTTTCGTCAACCGATTGTGCGTTTTCATGAAGGATTTGCCTGGATGTCCCAAATTCTCCTGTTCACTTTGCTGGGGCTGCTGGTATTTCCCAATGAACTTTTCCAGGTAACCTGGCAGGGGATTGTTATTTCGGCACTGCTAATCTTTGTGGCCAGGCCTATTGCGGTGTTTATCAGTACGACTAAAATGGGCTTTTCTTTAAGGGATAAAACATTAATATCCTGGTCGGGGTTAAGGGGGGCCGTCCCCGTTGTGCTGGCAACATACCCCCTGGTTGCCGGCTTGGAAAACAGCAGTTTAATTTTCAATGTAGTGTTTTTCGTGGTTCTCACCTCCGCCCTTATCCAGGGCTCAACCATTTCCTATTTAGCCAATTTATTAGGGCTGACAGCAGGCGAAAAGGTAACCCCCACCCATACTCTCGAGCTTGTTTCCATGGGTAAAACCAATACGGAAATAATGGAAATCATCATCAAGGAAGAATCCAACGCTTTGAACCGGGAAGTGCAGGACCTTAATTTGCCCAAAGACGTTTTGATTGCCGCCATAATACGCAACGATAAGGTCATTACACCATATGGAGGCACGAAAATACTCTTAGGTGATATATTGTATGTCATGGTGCACAAAACTAAGCGTGAGAGTGTAAAAAAAGTTTTTCTGCCCCAAAAAGATCCTAAAAATCGTTCCAAAGATCGCCGGAGCGTTGCTGCCAATTTAAATAAGGCATAATAAAATGATATATGGTCCAGGCGGCTTAACATTATTTAATTATACTGCTTAAGCTGCCTGTTGTTTTTGGACTCGGGGAATAGCCGTGGCAAGCCCGGCCATGCCCAGCGCAGCGGCAAATATCATCACCCCGTTATAGCCCCACCCGTGGGCTATCATACCACCCAGAAAAGGCCCGGCGGCATTGCAAAGATTGAGGGTGGCCTGGAAAATACCGCTGGCGGTACCTTTATCCTCTCCGGTTTTCAGTACCAGCAGCAATGCACCCACATAGAGGCAGGACCAGGTTACCCCCAGCATTATCTGGATCATCACCAACTGCCAGAGCTGGTTGGCCAGAACATAGGCTAAAAATACGCCAATGGACAAAACCTGGCCGAAGGTAAAAATCGAGTTGGGGTTGAAACGTTCCAAATGGCGCATGACGATAAATTGTACGGCAAAGTTAATTCCCCACAGTATTCCCACCCAAAACTGCTCCAGGCCCAGGGAGATAAAATAAAGGGGCAGGATAATCCAAACCGCCGCGGCACCCAGATGCCGCAAAAAAACAGCCAGGTAAACCGGCCAGCCCTCCTTAAAAACATTTTTCAAACTGGGCAACTGCGCCTTGGAGGAATTTCGCTTCCCTGTGGTTTCCCCGGGAAACCGCAGGGAGATAAAAAAAGCGATTGCGCAGCACAGGGAACTTACCGCAAAAAGATAGGCAATATTGCTTAAATAAGCTGCCAGCAACGCCCCTGCTATCCAGCCAAGGGATCCGTAGGAACTGAAACGCCCCATATTGGCCCCTGCTTCGAAGGCGTAGGCCACCAGGGCAGCGGTGGTTATACCCAGAGCCAAGCCCACCCCGGCCCGTACCAGGCCCAGGGTGAAAATATGACCCGCCAGCAGCTGGGCGGCGAAGGTCAGGGCGCAAAGCAACAGCCCGCTGCGGATAAAGCCCAATCTGCCCAACCGGTCGGATTGACGCCCGAAATAAAGGGAGGATAACAGGTATGCGCTGCCGTAGCAGGCCCCGATTATCCCCACTTCAAAATCCGAAGCGCCCATTTGCGCGCTTAACAGGGGGATATAGATAAGCGATCCCTGGATGGCGAAATTCATTAAAAAACTTACCGTGCTGACCAGCTGTATAGAGTTGATTGGTCCCATGTTAGTTTACCTCAATTTATAAATTAACCTTCTTATTATAAAGCACACCGGCGTTATTTAAAAGAAGGTGCGGGTTAATTAGTCGGGGAATTTAAACTTTGAGTTTAAATTCCCCGCAGCTTTGTGCCTCGGGATTACTGTGTTTTAAACACTCCCCCAGTCCTTCAAGCCCTACATATTTAATGATATCCATAACCGGCAAAACAGGGGGAATACGTTTTTTCAAGCGGCCATAGGCCTTGATATGCACAATACAGCCATGTCGTGTTTCCTCCTTGCCTTTGATGGCGACAAAGAATTTACAATGCCGGCACCGGTGGATGGCCCGGCGGCGCATTTCGGGCAGGTATAACCGGTGTTTTTCCCATAAAACATTGTCTTCCATATTTGCTTCACCTCCCACTGGAAACCCAAACATTTGTTTGTTATTATTGTATTGCTGTTGTTGGGTTAAGTCAATAGGATAAAAGTGGTATAACACTGCCCGGGTTTAGGAGTTTATGGTCATTCTTTATGTATTAAGGGGCGGATTGTATTTTTTGATGAAAAAGGTAAAGGCAATAAAGCGACGAAATATTAATAAAAGGTCAAACAAAGTGACCGGGGTCCTGCGGGTAATGATACATTGACACCGGGGAGTGGGCCAGGGCCACATCCGGTTTTGATTTTTAAACGATTGTATGATAAAACGGGGTGATGTAACATGCGTTTCATACATACCGCCGACTGGCATTTAGGCCGTATTTTTCACGGTGTGCATTTGACGGATGACCAGGCTTATGTTTTGGAACAATTTATCGGGCTCGTTCACGATGCCAGGCCGGATGCGGTTTTAATTGCCGGGGATATCTATGACCGCTCCGTACCTCCCCATGAAGCGGTGCAACTGTTGGATGAGGTACTTTACCGGATAGTTATGGACTGCCGGGTACCTGTTTTAATAATTGCCGGTAACCACGACAGTGCCAGGCGATTGGGCTTTGGCCACCGGCTGCTGGCCCGCCAGGGTCTCCACATAACCAGTCAACCCGATAACGACCTGGCCCCGGTGGTCATTGAAGACTGCCACGGCCCGGTTTATTTTTGTCCCGTACCCTACGTTGACCCGCCCGTGGTGCGGGATTGCCTGGGGGTACAGGATGCCCGGGGGCATGACAGCGCCATGGCCGTGCTGGTTGATTACTGGCAGGCCCGGGTGCCCGGGGGCGCCCGCAAGGTGGCCCTGGCCCACGCCTTTGTAGCGGGTGGGGAGGGAAGCGAATCGGAGCGGCCCCTTTCCATTGGCGGGGCGGATAAAGTGCAGGTCGCCCACTTTCGGGCCTTTAACTATACAGCCCTGGGACACTTGCACAAAGCCCAGCCCGCCGGGGAAGAGCAAATCCGCTACGCCGGTTCCTTGATGAAATATTCCTTCTCCGAAGCGGAGCATAAAAAATCCGTGACCCTGGTGGAAATGGATGCCCGGGGAGTAGTTACCCGGGAGGAAATTGCTCTATGCCCCCGCCGGGATGTGCGCCGCCTGGACGGTTTTTTAAGGGACCTGCTGGTGGGGCCGCCCCCGGGGGTGAGCCGGGAGGATTATATTATGGTGACCCTGCGGGATTCGGGGGCGATATTGGACGCCATGGGCAAGCTACGGGAAGTTTACCCCAATGTACTGCATATTGAGCGTCCCCATTTGAACTGCGGCGGTGATTTGCGCGGCCCGGGGGGCGACCACCGCCGTTTGGGGGAGTTGGATTTATTTGCATCCTTTTTCCAACAGGTGGCCGGTGAGGAGTTGACCTCGGAGCAGCAAAGGGTAATTGCCGGTATAGTGGAACAAATTTATCGCCAGGATTACCGGCCTGAACAGGGGGGCGGGGCGGCCCGTCTTACGGAACAGCGGGAAACGGGGGTGCTGGCATGAAGCCGCTGCGGCTCATTATGTGCGCCTTTGGCCCTTATGCCGGTGTGCAAGAAATTGATTTCACTGAACTGGGTGACCGGTCCTTTTTTCTGATTCACGGGCCCACCGGCGCGGGCAAAACCACCATTCTTGACGCCATGTGCTTTGCCCTGTACGGTGACACCAGCGGTGCCCAGCGGGAAGGCAAGCAAATGCGCAGTGATCATGCCAATCCCGATACGGTGACCGAGGTAACCTTTGATTTTGCCATCGGGTCCGGTGTTTACCGTGTCCGGCGCCGCCCGGAGCAGGAACGGCCCAAAAAACACGGCCCGGGAACCACCACCATGCGGCCCGATGCCACCCTGTGGAAAAGAACCGGGCTGGATACCGCCGGGGGAGCGGAAGGGTCGGTGCTGGCCAGCGGGTGGGTAAAGGTGCGGGCAGCGGTGGAAAATTTGCTGGGCTTTAAAAGCAGCCAGTTCCGCCAGGTGGTGCTGTTGCCTCAGGGGGAATTTCGCAAACTGTTGGTGGCGGATTCCAAAGAACGCCAGGTTATTATGGAAACCCTTTTTCATATTGAGTTATATCGTTTGATTGAAGAACGCCTTAAAGAGTCAGCCACCAAGCTGAAAAAAAAGGTGGAAGGGGTACAGGAACAGCGGAAATGGGTACTGCAGCAAGCCGCTGCGGAGGGACCGGATGAACTGTACCGGCGCTGGCAGGACCACAGACTGGAATTGAAAGCGGCGGTGGAAAAGGTGGCTGCTTGCAGGGCAGAGGTTGAAAGGGCCCGGGAACAGCTGGTCGCCGGGCAAAAGGCCCGGGAGTTGCTTGATGAGCAAAAACGGGCTCTGGCTGAGGTGGCTGAGCTGGAGCAAAAAATCCCGCGCGTGAAGGCCGCCCGGGAGGAACTGGCCAATGCCCGCCAGGCGGCTGGTTTGCTGGATGCCGAAAGCACTTTGCAGGCCCGCCGCAGGGAATCCGCTGCTGCGGAGAAAAACCTGGCCTCCCGGCGGGCGGAACTGCAAAGGGCACGACAGGCCAGAGAAAAGGCGATGCAAAATTGGGCCGTGGAAAAGAGCAGGGAGCACCAGCGAGAGGCCGCTGTGCGGGAGGTTAACCGCCTGGATGACTTGACCGGCAAGGTTGATTCCCTGGCCAGGGCCCGGGAAGATGTGGCGACGGCACAACGGCGGGCCAAAGCATTGCAAGATAAATATAACAAAGCCAGGGCTTCTTTGACTGCTTTACAGGCGACCATGGAAGAAAAGACCAAACTGCGCGATGACGCTGCCAACCAGGCTGCCCTGAGCCATGGTTTGGAGGTGGCCTGCCGGGAAGCGGAACAAATCAGCGCTAAAAGAAAAAACCTGGAATTGTTGCGCCGGCAGTTGGAGCCGCTGCGTAAAAGAATGGATCAGGTCCTGCGGAAATGCCGGCAGGCGGATAATGATTACGCCCGGGCCAAAGAGGAGTTGTCCGCATTACAGGAGACGTGGTATAAAGGACAGGCCTCCATACTGGCGAGTGGGTTAATTGCCGGTCGGCCCTGTCCCGTGTGTGGCTCTGCGGTACATCCCGCACCGGCCAAAAGCGCCGGGCAGGTACCCTCTGAAGAAGATATTAAAGCCCGGCAGCAGCAATTAAACAAGTTGGAGGATTACCGCGACAAGGTAAAAACTGAAACAAACCGCTATGTTGCAGAAATAGCCACTATGGAAAGTAAAATAAAAGATCTGGAAACCGAGTTGGGCGAGCGGGCCTGCATCGATCCGGCCGCCCTTGAGGCTGCCGTAGAGCAAGCTAAACAAATGTGGAGCCGGTCATTGAAGGCCAGGGAAGCCGCGGACTCTCTGTCCCGGGCTCTGGAGATGCTAAAAAACGAAGAAAAAAATGTCCATAAACAGCTGGAGGCTCTGGAAGGGGAAGTGCGAGAGGCAGTTGCCACTTTGAAGTCCGCCCGGGCGGTGGTGCAGGAAAGGGAATCCACCATTCCGGAGGAATTGCGTGACCTGCAGGCATTGCATAAAGCCCGCCGGGCGGCGCTGGGCAGGCGCGATGAACTGGTGGCCGCGCTGGAACAGGCCAGGCAAGCGGCAGAGATAGCCGGCCAGGGTCTGGTCAAGGCCGAGACGGCGGTAACCGAAGCCCAAAGTGCCTGGCAGGCGGCCAGGGACCGGGCTGCGGAGGCCGAGGAGATTTTCGCCGTGCGGCTGAAAGCAGCCGGTTTTTCCGAAATTACCGGGTACGACCGGGCCAAAAGAACCCCGGAGCAAATGCAAAGGCTGGAAAAAACCATTAACGATTTTGCCGCCGCCCTGAAAGCCGCCCGGGACCGCCGGGACAGGGCTGTGGAGCGGGCTGCGGGTTTGGCCGAACCCGATCTGGAAAAGATAGCCGGCATACTGGCGGCGGCGGAAAAAAAACGGGATGAGGCGCTGCAGCAAGTTACCCGGCTGCGTTCGCTGGTTAAGCAAGAATATGATTGGATCAAGACAGTTTCAGCCCTGGATAATGAAATAAAAGAACTGGAGCAAAGGTACGCGTTATGGGGGCGCCTGGCCGAAGTGGCCAACGGTAAAAACAAGTACGGGCTGACCTTCCAGCGTTTTGTGCTGGGGGCGCTGCTGGATGATGTCACCGTGGCCGCCACCGGGCGCCTAAAGGTAATGAGCCGGGGGCGTTATCATCTGCAGCGCACCCTGGATCGATCCCGCAGCAATGCCGCCGGTGGTCTGGATCTGGAGGTTTTTGATACCTATACCGGCGTGGCCCGGGGGGTGGCCACCCTGTCCGGCGGAGAAACCTTTCTGGCCTCGCTTTCTTTGGCCCTGGGGTTGGCCGATGTGGTCCAGTCCTATGCGGGAGGCATGCACCTGGATACCATTTTGGTGGATGAAGGATTCGGCACCCTGGATCCCGAATCCCTGGATTTGGCCATGCGGGCGTTAATGGACCTGCAACAGGGCGGACGCCTGGTGGGTATTATCTCCCACGTACCCGAGCTTAAAGAAATCATCGACGCCCGCCTGGAAATTAAAACCACCAAAAAAGGCAGTACGGCCAGCTTTAAGCTATCTTAAAAAGGCTGATGGAAAAGTCCGTGCGATATCCAGTTATAATATTGCGTGTTGGCCGGCTTTTGCGGTGCACCAAAGCCTACCTTTCGGACAAACTCTTGAAGAGAGACCTAAAGCGATTAAAACCCAACCAAATTATTAGTTAAACCTGCCGGGCATTTGTTGCCATGGATTTGGCTCTTGATTATAATGAATGGTAGCTGATTTTCAAGACGGAGGAAAAATGCAAAAGAGCAAAAAATGGGTAATTAAAGCAGCTGAACCGGTATTACAGTTAATACTGTCCAAAGGGCTGGGCGTTTCTTCACTGATGGCCCAGCTTTTAATTAACCGGGGAATATATACCGTTAAAGCAGCCCGGGCATTCCTCAATGCCTCAATAAAAGAGCTTCACCCGCCGGAATTAATGGGTGACCTGCCCCGGGCGGTGCAGCTTATTTGCCGGGCACTGGCCCGGGGAGATAAAATTTTAGTTTACGGCGATTATGATGTGGACGGGGTCACCGGAACCGCCTTGCTGGTGCACGTGCTGCGCCGCCTGGGGGGAAATGTGGAGTACTATATACCCCACCGGCTTGATGATGGATATGGTTTACACACCCCGGTATTGCAAAGAGCCCGGGAATCAGGTATAGGTCTTGTACTCACCGTTGATTGCGGTATCAGCGCCGTTGCCGAGATAGATGAAGCCAACCTCGGCGGCGGTCCTGTTGTTATTATCACCGACCACCACGAGCCGCCCCCGGAGTTGCCCCGGGCAGCGGCGGTGGTTAACCCCAAACGTAAAGATTGTCATTACCCTTTTAGTGACCTGGCCGGGGTGGGGGTGGCCTTTAAACTGGTACAGGCGCTGCTGGCAGCACGAGAACATCCCTTTGGCTGGGAAGAATACCTGGACCTGGTTTGTTTGGGCACCATTGCCGATATAGTGCCCCTGCAAGGGGAAAACCGTATTCTGGTCAAACACGGGCTATCATATTTAGCAAATTCCCCTAGGCCCGGCCTGCGGGCACTTTGTCAGGTATCCGGTGTGAAGGAAGACGCACTGTCAACCTGGGAAGTGGGGTTTATCCTGGCCCCACGTATCAATGCGGCGGGACGTCTGGATGATGCCGGTCTGGCTGTGGAATTGTTATTGTGTGATGATCATGAAAAAGCCCGGGAGATGGCCTTGTTATTGAATCAAGCCAACCAGGAACGGCAAAGGCTTGAGGCAGATACTCTATCCGAGGCCCTGGGCATGTTGGAAAACGATCCGCAGCTGGCTGACCAGGATGTACTGGTGCTTGCATCCGCCAACTGGCATCCGGGCGTCATCGGTATTGTGGCCTCCCGCCTGGTGGATCGATTTTACAAGCCAGTTCTGCTGGTGGCCTGCGACAATGGGTTGGGCAGGGGCTCGGCCCGGAGCACCGGAGGCTTTAACCTATATAGCGCGCTGGAGTATTGCTCCGGTTGTCTGGCCGGATACGGCGGCCATGCCTTGGCGGCCGGATTCTCCCTGCCGGTGGAACAAATAGATGAACTCCGGGAAAAAATCAATGACTATGCTGTAGTTCACCCTGGTATAACGGATACTGAACCGGTCATGGAACTGGATGCACTGGTTTCTCTACAAGATATTACTTTCCAACTGATTAACGAAATAGAAAAATTAGCCCCCTACGGGCATGGAAATCCGGGGCCGCTGTTTGCTTTGAAGCAGGCCAGGTTGGTTAACTGTCGCGGCGTGGGTAAAAATAACGCCCACCTTAAAATGCTGCTTAGTGATCGCAATGTTTCCATGGATGGCATTGGATTCAACCTGGGCCGGTTCGCCGGTGAATTGGCGACCGGAAAGGAAATCAGCGTGGCCTTTACACCTACAGTAAATACCTGGCAGGGTCGTCGTAATTTACAGGTCAAAGTGCATGACGTACATCCGGAGCCGCTGGCGGAGGAAAAGGGACAGTGGCGGGAAGATAATTTGCGCTTTGCCGGTGATCTGGTTTTAGTCCCCGAAACAATTACCTGTTTGCTGCAAGAATTTTTAAGCCAAAGGGGTTACTCGCTACCCCCGGAAATGAACACTTTGCGTGCAGGTGTTATGGAATCCGGAACTAATTTCCCGGCTGATTTCGCAGCGCCCGCTCCGGGTGGCCCCGTGTTACCACCGGCGCAGAACCGGGTACCAGCGGGGGCCCTCAGGGAAAAACGGTTGGCCCGGCTGAACCCATCCCCGGGTTGTACACTGCTGGTGGCTAACTGTGCTTGCCACGCATTGCAGGTATACCGTTATATAGAGAACCATAACAGCCAGTTTTCCGGTTTGATAACCTGTCTTCACGGTTTCATGTCCCGGGACTACATAAATGATCAGTTGAACAAAATAAACCGGCAAATGATTAAGCTGGCGGTAGTTACGCCGGTCTGCCTGGGGGAGAAGGGGGCGCTAAAAGGCCCTTTCGACAGGGTTTTGTTGGTGCGTCCGCCGGCCACGGTGTTGGATTGGCAGCAGCTTAAAGAACTGGCCGGGACCAGATCCGCACCTGGCTTGGAGCTTCTTTACGGTGCCGAGGACTGGGATGAAAACCGCAGGCACCTGGAGGAATTGGCGCCGGAAAGGGATGTGCTGGCCCATTATTACGCGCTGCTGCGCTCCCTGGCTTCCGGCAGCCCGGGCGCGGTCAGTAAAACCGCGGTACTGGAAAAAATGGCCCGGGCGGGTTACTCTATGTATTCGTGTATATCGCTGGTGGTGGCCGCAGCGATATTTGCCGATCTGGGGTTATTGCAATTTGACTGGCAAGAGGATATGCTAAAGTATAAATTATTGCCTTTTAAAGGTAAAAAACTGGATTTATCAGCATCACCTACTTTTAACTGGGCTCATAACATAAAGTCAAACGGGCTTAACTGGATAGATCTTAATGTTAAAGCAAGTGGGGCGTAAATTATGTCTCTGGAAGATGTCATTCAAAAGGTAATTTTATATAACCCCGATGCCGATTTGCAGCTGCTCAAGCGAGCCTTTGCCTTTGCCAGTGAAGCACATGCCGGGCAAAAGCGCATTTCCGGGGAACCCTATGTCACTCACCCGGTGGCCATTGCCGCCATTTTGGCTGATCTGGAAATGGATATGGATACCCTGGTGGCCGGCCTGTTGCATGATACAGTGGAAGATACCGGGGTTACCCTGGAGGAAATAGAAAAGCGTTTTGGCCGGGAAGTGGCCCAGCTGGTGGACGGGGTAACTAAATTAAGTCGCCTGGAGTACCGTTCCAAGGAAGAGCGGCAGGTGGAAAACCTGCGTAAAATGTTTTTGGCCATGGCGCGGGATATCCGGGTGGTGCTTATAAAACTGGCTGACCGGCTGCATAATATGCGCACGCTCCAATACCACCAGGAGCACAAACAACGGGAGATAGCGCTGGAAACGCTGGAGATATTCGCCCCCCTGGCACACCGGTTGGGTATTTACAGGCTGAAGTGGGAACTGGAGGACCTGGCTTTTCGTTTCAGTAATCCGGAAAAATATTATGAACTGGCCGACCTGGTGTCCCGGACCCGTAAAAAACGGGAGGATTATATTCGATCCATTATATCCGTGCTGCACAAGAAATTGATTGAGGTAAAAATCAACGCTGAAATCCAGGGACGACCCAAGAACCTGTACAGTATATATACGAAAATGCAAAAGCAGCAATTGGAGTTTAACCAGATCTATGACGTGATGGCAGTCAGGGTGCTGGTGGATTCGGTGCGGGATTGTTATGCCGTCCTGGGTACGGTGCACACATTATGGGTGCCTATACCCGGTCGTTTCAAAGATTACATTGCCATGCCCAAATCAAATATGTACCAATCGCTGCACACCACGGTGGTCAGCCCCCAGGGGGACCCCCTGGAAATACAAATCAGAACCTGGGAAATGCACCGCACATCGGAATACGGCATTGCCGCCCACTGGCGTTACAAGGAAGGTGGAGGTAAGGAAGGTGATTTCGACCGTAAACTCAGCTGGCTGCGGCAGATGTTGGACTGGCAGAAGGATCTCAAAGACGCCCGGGAGTTTATGGAAAGCCTCAAAATAGATCTTTTCGCCGATGTGGTGTTTGTATTCACCCCCAAGGGGGATGTGATGGAATTCCCCGCCGGTTCCACACCCCTGGACTTTGCTTACCGGGTGCATACCCAGGTGGGGCACAATTGCGTGGGGGCCAAGGTGAACGATAAAATCGTGCCCCTGGATTACACCCTCAAGAACGGCGACCGGGTGGAAGTATTGACTTCCAAGCAGAGCCACGGTCCCAGCCGGGACTGGCTGAAGATCGTTAAAACATCCCAGGCCAAAACAAAGATCAGGCAGTGGTTTAAAAAGGAACAGCGGGAAGACAATATAGCCAGGGGCCGGGAATTGCTGGAACGGGAAATCAAGAAACAAGGCCTTGAGCCCGAGACCGTAAAAAGTGATAAGCTAGTTGAATATGGCCATAAAATGAATTTGGCCAGCTTGGATGACGTCTATGCCGCCGTGGGCGATGGCACCGTTTCCGCCTCCAGTTTGGTCAACAAACTGCGGGAGGATGCGCTGCGGGCGGATAAAAAAGCCCTGGCCGGTGAATGTCTAAACACACTGCTGCAGCAGTCGGAACCCCGCCCTTTACCCTCCTGGGGCAAGCCCACCCAGGGTATTCGGGTGCGGGGCATCGATAATCTTTTAATCAGGCTGGCCCATTGCTGCAACCCGGTACCCGGCGATGACATAGTGGGCTATATCACCCGCGGCAGGGGGGTCTCCATTCACCGGGAAGATTGCCCCAATGTGGAGTCCCTGCTCAACGAGCCCGACCGCCTGGTGGAAGTGGCCTGGGACAAAGATTTTCACTCCCCCTTCCAGGTACGCCTGGAAATCGTGGGCGCGGACCGGGCCGGACTGCTCAGCGACATCATGGCCATACTGATGGAACTAAAAATGAGCGCCAACTGGGTCAACGCCCGGGGACGCAAAGACAACACCGGAGTGGTGGAAATGATCCTGGAAATGAGAAACATGGACCAGCTTGATTACCTCATCAACCGGTTCAGCCGGGTCCAGGACGTCTACAGCGTACACAGAAGGGGTCAGGCTTAAAGTTTATTAAAGTAACTGCTTTATTTGGATAAACGGATACTTGTTTCGTAAATACTGGCTTGGGGCAGCAAGACGCAATAACTGCGAACCAAGGTGATATCCCGGTAATTCTCCGTGCTTTATTGGTAGATTAAACTGAAAGTTTGGAATTGGTTGCCTTTAAAGCTAACCCGTGCACAAAAAAATAATCGGAGGGATTTGTTTTGATTTTGGAACGGCTTGAAGTAGGCCCCCTGGCCACTAATTGTTACATCATCGGTTGTCCCCAAACCGGTATCGCTGCGGTGGTGGATCCCGGCGACGAGGGGGAAATTATTTTGGATAAACTAAACAAACTGCATTTGCAATGCAAATACATAATCCTCACCCACGGCCACGTCGACCATATCGGTGCGCTGGATGAGGTACAGGCAGCCACCGGTGCCGGGGTGCTGATACACCCGGGTGACGCCGAAAGACTAGCCAACCCGGCGAAGTATTCTGTTCTACCCATTGGCTCCCTTAACCCCCAGAAGGCCGACCGGCTTTTGGAGGACGGGGATACAATACAGGTGGGTCATATTACTTTGGAAGTGCTGCATACTCCGGGCCATACCCCCGGTGGTATTTGCCTCAAAACAGGTCATATATTAATAACCGGGGATACCCTTTTTGCCGGCTCGGTGGGGCGTTCCGACCTGCCCGGGGGCAGTCACCAGGTATTGATTAACTCCATAAAAACCAAACTGCTGGGCTTTGCTGATGAAACAAAGGTTTATCCCGGCCACGGCCCCGCCTCCACCATTGGGGCTGAAAAAAGGTTTAACCCCTTTCTATAATCGGGCATGATTCATTTTAAGGTGCACGTCGCTGACCAAATTCTTAAACAGGAGGTTTTTTGTTTTGATATTAGAAGGATTCGGGGTAGGCCCCATGGGTGCCAATTGTTACATCATCGGCTGTGATAAAACCAAAGAGGCGGTAGTGGTGGATCCCGGCGCCGAGGGCGGGCGCATTTTAAGCCGGCTAAAAAGCCTGGGGCTGACCTGTAAATATATTATCCTCACCCACGGGCACGTAGATCATATTGCGGCGCTTAAGGAAGTGCGGGAGGCCACCGGGGCTCAAGTACTCATCCATACCCGGGATGCCGACATGCTCACCAACCCGGGGCTGAACCTGTCCATGTTCATGGGAACCGTGTTAAAGTTCAAGGAAGCGGAGCGATTGCTGGAGGACGGGGACAAAATACAGGTGGGCCAGCTGTCCATTGAAGTTATCCATACCCCGGGGCATACTCCGGGCGGCATCTCTTTAAAGGTGGGTAAGAATTTGATTACCGGAGATACCCTGTTCCAGGGTTCGGTGGGCCGTTCCGACTTCCCAGGGGGTAATCACAACGTGCTGATCAATTCCATAAAAAACAGGTTAATGGTCTTCCCCGACGAAACCAAGGTATATCCCGGACACGGCCCGGTTTCCACCATCGGTGCTGAAAAAAGATACAATCCTTTTCTTTAAGCAGTGCCGGCGCAAACAAGATACAGCAATAGAGGTGCCGCCGGCGCAAGCATTACATTACCAGGAACCCTGTTAGATGCTGGAGCGAAAATTTAGGCGACTGGTGCCAGGTATTGAAAGGTGGAAAGTCTCTTGACTTTCCACCTTTCAATACCTGGCACTAAAGTTTATCCTTCAAACGACTCCCATAAAATATTCACAATTGCAGGAAAATTGGCTGCATTTATGGTACTTAAATAGTGGGAGGGGTGGTAAAATGAGTAAAGCAAAAAGAATCAGCGCTTTACCGGGCGACCACAATTTACAAAATTATGATCAAGCTTGCCGTACCTTTAATTTTGAGGAACTGGCCCGGGAATTTTACGGGGACGCTGCCTGGGTCAATGTGGCTCACCGGGTGTTGGAAGATAATATCGCCCGCGGCTTGGGCGACCGGGTGGCACTGTATTTTGACGGGGACGACCGGCAGGAAACTTATACTTTCAACCAATTAAACCAGCAGGTCAACCGCTTCGCCAACATTTTGGAAAAACACGGCCTGCAGCGGGGCGACCGGTTGGGTTTATTCCTGCCCCGGAGTCCCGAGTTGTATATCAGTTTTCTGGGGGCGGCCAAGAAAGGTGTTGTAGTGGTGCCCCTTTTTGAAGCTTTCATGGAGGATGCCGTGCGGGAACGGCTGCAGGACAGCGGTGCCCGGGCACTGGTGACCACGGCGGATCTATTGCCCCGGGTACCACGGCAGCATTTGCCAGGATTAAAGACAGTATTTATCACCCGGGGTGCGGTGGCGGACACGGACAATACTTTGGATTGGCACAGTGAAGTAACCGCTGCCTCCCCGGTAACCCGGTGCTGCTGGTTAAACAGGGAGGACCCCCTGTTCATACTGTACGCCGCCGGTGCGGACGGGCGTCCCAAGGGACTGGTGCACGTGCACGATATCATGCTGGGATTGTGGTACACCTCCGCCTGGGTGCATGATTTAAAAGATGGGGACGTTTACTGGTGCACCGCCGACCCGGGCTGGATCACGGGTATTGCCTACGGTTTTTTAGCCCCCTGGCTGCACGGTGTACCGGTACTGGTTAAAGGGGGACGCTTTGATGCGGCCGGTTGGTGCCGGGCGCTGGAAAAATACAAGGTGAGCGTTTGGTATAGCGCGCCAACCGCCTGGCGGATGATTATCGCTGCCGGTCGTGAAGTTTACGGGCAGTATGACTTGAGCAGCGTGCGGCATTTGCTCAGTGTGGGTGAACCCCTAACCGGGGATGTTATGCAGTGGTGTATGGAGACCTTTGGTATCCCGGTTTATGATACCTGGTGGATGAGCGAAACAGGGATGAATATGATTTGTAACCTGCGCTGCCTGGATATTAAACTGGGTTCCATCGGCCGGCCTGTGCCCGGTATCAAGGCTGCCGTGGTGGACGATTCCGGAAAAGAATTACCGCCTTATCATGTGGGCAACCTGGCGGTGCAGCGGGGGTGGCCCGCCATGGCCCGGGATGTATGGGGGGATCGGGCGAAATATGAGGCCTACTTTAAGCTGGCCCCCTGGTTTATTTCCGGTGATGCGGCTTACATGGATGAAGACGGCTACTTTTACTTCCAGGGCCGGGTGGACGGGGTGATCAACACCGCCGGCGAGCGGGTCGGCCCGTGGGAGGTGGAGGAGAAACTAAAGGAGCACCCGGCTGTTTTGGATGCCGGTGTGGCCGGTAAGCCGGATAAAATAAGGGGCGAAATTATCAAGGCGTATATTGTTCTGCAGCCGGGCCACCAGTGGTCGCAGCAGTTAAAGGAAGAACTGCGCAGCTTTGTCAAGAACGGTCTGGCGGCCCACGCCGCCCCTAGGGAGTTTGCGGTCAAGGAAAACATCCCTAAAACACCGGACGGCCAGGTGGATCGTAAAGCGCTGAGGGGCTGGGTACTGGAACTGGGCGGTGTTGATTAAGTCCAGGTAACGCAATATGCTAGGCGCAGCAAACCAGAGTAATATATATTATCATTCAGGCTGTAGTATGTTTGTACCTTTTGCAATGTTGCTTTAAATTAATGACGTGTCTTGCAATCATGGCACCCGCACCGGGTGTCGTGTTTTTTTGTTCTGGTATAACCGGCACTATCCATGGCGTCCACTATTTGCTTCCGGATGCCGTCCAGGTACTGCCGGCGCAGTTTCTGCTGCTCATCTTTTTCTTCTTCGGTAAGCCCTTCATAACGTTTTTTACGGGCCAGGTAGTTGATTCGTTCCACTAATTCCATGGTTATCACCATTTATCACCTCAAATCAATTATAACATTATAGCCATGCAACCGCCAGCGAGCTTACCAATAACAAGGTGTGCCCGGGAAAATAAGATTACTGATAGATAATAATAACCACCTGAGTGTATTAATTTTGAATCGCTGCTGGAAAGACAAATCCGAGCAAGGTGCAGTGGATATAAGGAAAACCGGATGGGGTGCCGGTTGACAAAACTCGAGATTTTACATAAAATTGGATTCAGGTATGCAAAGCAAGCTTTTGCTCTGCCCTCCCGTTTCCGGTAACCGGTCACGGGAGTTTTCTGTTGTATTAATTGAAGGAGGAAGTTATATACATGTTGACTACACGGCCCCGGGGGACTGCTGATATTCTCCCGGGCCAGGTTGAAAAATGGCAGTATATAGAGGAAGTGGCGGCCCGGGTGTGCCGGGAGTACGGCTACCGGGAAATCCGCACCCCTATTTTCGAGCATACGGAATTGTTTGTGCGCGGGGTGGGTGAAAGCACCGATATAGTGGAAAAGGAAATGTACACTTTCCAGGACCGGGGCCAGCGGAGCATCACCCTGCGTCCCGAGGGAACGGCATCCGTGGTGCGGGCCTACCTGGAAAATAAACTGTACGCCGGGCCGCTCCCTGTCAAAACTTATTACATAGGGCCCATGTTCCGGTATGACCGTCCCCAGGCCGGGCGCTACCGCCAGTTTCACCAGTTTGGCATCGAGGTGTTCGGAGCCCGGCAGCCCGCAATGGATGCCGAGGTAATGGCACTGGCTATGGACTTTTACGGCCGGTTGGGACTGGATGACCTGGAACTGCACATAAACAGTTTGGGCTGCCCTGCGTGTCGTAACGTGGTGCGGGAAAGGCTGCAGCAGTTTTTCCGGCCCGTGCTGGGTGAGTTGTGCCCCAACTGTCAGGGCAGGTACGAAAGAAATCCCCTGCGGATATTGGACTGCAAATCGAACCGGTGCACCGAACTGGCCTTGGAGGCCCCCACCACGGCGGATTGCTTGTGTCCCCGGTGCCGGGAGCATTTTGAACAGGTGCAGCAGTATATGCGGGATTTGGATATACCCTACGTGCTGGACAAACGGCTGGTGCGCGGTCTGGATTATTATACCCATACCGCCTTTGAAATAATGGCCCCCGGTATAGGTGCCCAGAGCTCGGTGGGTGGCGGCGGGCGCTATGACGGTTTAGTTGAAGCCTGTGGCGGGCCGCCTACCCCGGGCATCGGTTTTGCCCTGGGCCTGGAGCGGATTCTGCTGGCCCTGGAAAAACGCGGCAAGCTGCCCGTTGTTCAAGCCGGGCCGGAGGTATTTTTGGTGGCTGTGGGGGACCGGGCTTACCGGGAGAGTTTTTCACTATTAGCCCGGCTGCGGGCCGCCGGTATTGCCGCCGACATGGATTACCAAGGGCGCAGTCCCAAAGCCCAGATGAAATACGCCGGCAAACTGGGGGTGCGCTATGCAGTTATTATGGGCGAGGAAGAGCTGCAGCGAGGCAGCGTTGTGCTGCGGGACATGGCTGCGGGCAGCCAGCGGGATATCCCGGTGGGCGAAGTTATTGGTGCTTTGAAGTAAAATCTTTACAGGGAAACCAACTCCTAATTACCTGGTTTTTTATTACAGTGACCTGTTTGATTGCTTAAATATACCCAGACATTACTTGCCGCTGGCTTTAAATGCTATAACAGCCTATTAAGCCGCCGGTATTAAGGCAGGAGGTTTTTACATTAATGTCAGAATCTTTACAGGGGATGAAACGCAGTCACTATTGCGGGGAATTAACCGCTGCGGATAAAGACCGGACGGTTACTTTGATGGGTTGGGTAAACACCCGCCGTGACCATGGAGGTCTAATATTTATCGATTTGCGTGACCGTACCGGGCTGGTGCAGGTGGTATTCAGCCCTGATATCAACAGTGCATCCTTTGAAAAGGCCGGGGGGGTGCGCAGTGAGTATGTATTGGCGGTCACCGGCCGGGTGCGCATAAGGCCTGAGGGGACGGTCAACCCCAACCTGGCCACCGGGGAAATTGAAGTGCTGGTGGATGAGATGCGGGTATTGAACCGGGCTAAAACACCGCCCTTTTATATTGAGGACGGGGTGGAGGTGGACGAAAACCTGCGGCTGCGTTACCGTTATTTGGACTTGCGCCGCCCTGAAATGCAGCAGGCTATGCGCATGCGCCACCGGGCCGCCAAGGCGGCACGGGACTTTCTGGACGAGCATGGCTTTTGGGAAATTGATACACCCATGCTGACCCGTAGCACCCCGGAAGGAGCCAGGGACTTTTTGGTACCCAGCCGGTTGAATCCGGGCCGCTTTTATGCCTTGCCCCAGTCTCCCCAGTTGTTTAAACAAATTTTAATGGTAGCGGGCATGGACCGTTATTTCCAGATTGTCCGCTGCTTCAGGGACGAGGATTTGCGGGCCGACCGGCAGCCCGAGTTTACCCAGATAGATTTGGAAATGTCCTTTGTGAATGTCGACGATGTACTGGCACTGATGGAAGAAATGGTGGCCAGGCTGTGCCGGGAAACCGTAGGCCTGGATGTAACCACGCCCTTTATGCGCCTCACCTACCAGGAAGCCATGGACCGCTTTGGTACGGACAAGCCCGATACCCGGTTCGGCATGGAATTGGTGGATATCACTGATATAGCCGCGAGCTGCGGCTTTAAAGTATTTGCCTCGGCGGTGGAAAACGGCGGGCAGGTGCGGGGCATCAACGCCACCGGTTGCGGTGGGTACAGCCGCAAGGATATTGATGATTTGACCAAGTTCGTCGCTATTTACCGGGCCCGCGGGCTGGCTTATTTTATAGTTACCACCGACGGAGTAAAATCTCCCATCGCCAAATTCTTCAATGAGCAGGAAATAGCCACCATCCTGGAGCGGTTTGACGCCCGGGAAGGCGATCTGCTGCTATTTGTAGCTGATCAAGCCAGTGTGGTGGCGGCTTCCCTGGGGGCGCTGCGGGTACACCTGGCTGAGCGGCTGGATATCATCCCCCGGGATAAGTTCAACTTTTTGTGGGTTACCGATTTCCCCCTGTTGGAGTACGACGAAGAAGAGAAACGTTGGGTGGCCATGCATCACCCCTTTACCTCACCCCGGGAGGAAGATATACCCTTACTGCAAAGCGACCCAGGCCGGGTGCGGGCGCAGGCCTACGACATTGTTTTAAACGGCATCGAAATAGGGGGCGGCAGCATCAGGATTCACCGCCGGGATGTACAGGAAGCCATGTTTGACGCTATAGGCCTGACCAAAGAAGAAGCCCATGAGAAGTTTTTCTATATGCTGGAGGCCTTTGAGTACGGCACCCCGCCCCACGGGGGTATTGCCTTCGGGTTTGACCGTTTGGTAATGCTGCTCACCGGGAAAAAGACTATCCGGGATGTAATTCCTTTTCCCAAAACCCAAAGCGCCACCGATTTAATGACCATGGCCCCGGGGGCGGTGGACGAGCACCAGCTCAGGGAACTGCACATTAAAAGCACCGTGAAAAAAACGGATAAAAAATGACTTTGTTGTGTAAAAACATATTAATTGCGAGATGAAACCTTGGCACTTGCCATGAAGCCATATTTTATGTTAACATTGGCTTAATAAAGATTTAATAAATCACCCTGCGGTGTACGAGGTCCGTCTGAAGTTTTGAGCCAACACCAATGTTAAGGGAGCCTGGCCTCTGGATGTGGATTGTAATACTCTACTTAGAGGAAACATGAATCATACAGGAGGGCACCCACCTGTGAGAACAGGTTCAGAAAACTTTGGCGATTATCGGCACCATGGGGTAATTAATGTGTTATAAATGGTTTCCTTAAAGTCAATTACTTTCCGGTAATTGACTTTAAGGAAACTTTTTCGTTATTATTGACTGTAATTACCCAACAGCATTGAGGTGGATAAAATGCCCCACAGGTTTGATCGAACAGCCATGCTTATCGGCAACTCAGGACTGGAAAAACTGGCTGCTTGTAAAGTGGCGATATTTGGCCTGGGCGGTGTGGGCTCATTCACCGCGGAAGCGTTGGCTCGCTCCGGGGTGGGCGCCCTTTTACTGGTGGACCATGACATCGTGGATGTCACCAATATCAATCGCCAACTGCACGCGCTAACCGGTACGGTGGGTCTACCCAAGACCCGGATTATGGAGGAACGCCTGCGCCAGATTAATCCCACCCTGCGAGTGCAAGCACGACAGCAGCGGTTTACCCCTGATTCAGCCGCCGGTATGCTGGATAACCAGGACCTGGATTTCGTAGTGGATGCCATAGACGACGTGGACAATAAAGCAGCTCTAATTGCCGGGTGTGTCGGGCGTAACCTGCCCATAATTTCGGCTATGGGCGCGGCAAATAAACTGGATCCCATCTCCTTTAAGGTGGACAGTATATGGAAAACATCAGTCTGCCCCCTGGCCCGGGTAATGCGCAAAAAGCTGCGGGCAGCCGGGGTTACCGCTGATGTGCCCGTGGTTTATTCCACGGCTCCCCCCCGGCCCGGTGCTACCGGTGGTGCACCCGGCAGTATTGCCTTTGTGCCTCCGGTGGCGGGTTTAATTATGGCCGCCTACGTTACCGATAAATTGCTGGCACTGGGTGTTTTTTCCGTAGTATGAATTGACATTTTGGCACCGTGCAGATATTATAGTTTATGTGGACATACCCTTATGCATATGACCATTAAAGATTTACATATACTACTATTGTTTGGTGGCGAAATTTAATATACAGAGAATAAATTAAAGGAGAGATGCCAGTGGCCAGTGAAAAGATTAGCATATTAGGGGAGTCTAATTTCAGAGATTTTGTCAACAATGCCGAAACACCCGTACTGGTGGATTTTTGGGCAGAATGGTGCGGGCCCTGTAAAATGATCGCCCCTGTGGTTGAGGAAGTGGCGGCGGAATACGAGGGTAAATTACAGGTGGGCAAATTGAATGTTGATGAAAACAAGACCATCCCCTCCAGTTTCAGCGTGGTGAGTATCCCTACTTTGATAGTATTTAAGGATGGCAGCGAAGTGGAAAGGATTGTAGGATTCAGGACCAAGAAAGAACTGCAGTCCATACTTGATAAACATATCTAATTAAATAACAGGGCGAGCCAGGGACAGGTGGTGTTCCTGGCTTTTTTAATGGAGGGTTATACTATGGAAGATATTTTTCAACAGGCCGCACGCAGCCGGGTGACCCGCACGGCGCCGCTGGCCGTACGCATGCGGCCCCGTACACTGGAAGAGTTTGAGGAACAAAACAGCCTGGTGGGTACGGGGCGGCCATTGAGGCAGCTTCTGAAAAATAACGGTTTACAGTCGCTGATTCTTTTCGGTCCCCCCGGCACCGGCAAAACCACACTGGCGCACATAATTGCCAACATGACCAGTGCTCACTTTGAAAAGATAAATGCTGTTATGGCGGGCGTGGCCGATGTACGCAAAGTGGTGGAACAGGCCCGGGATCGCCTGGCCATGTACGGCCGGCGCACTGTACTGTTTATCGATGAAATCCACCGCTTCAACAAGGCCCAGCAGGATGCGCTGTTGCCCTTTGTAGAGGACGGCACGGTTATTCTCATCGGTTCCACCACCGAGAATCCCATGTTTGCCGTTAACCGACCGCTTCTTTCCCGCTCTTTGCTGTACCGGCTGGAACCCCTTTCGGCCCAGGCGCTGGCCAGAATTGTGCGCCGGGCACTGGCCGATGTAGAGCGCGGGTTGGGCAGCTACCAGGTGGATCTGCCCGGCGATGTGTTGCAAATGATGGTGAATTTCGCCAATGGCGATGCCAGGGCTGCTTTAAATGTGCTGGAAATGGCCGTACTCACCACACCTCCGGGGGAGGATGGCCGGCGGCGGATAACCCCCGATGTGGTACGGAATGTTTGCCAGAATAGAATTATTCAGTTTAACCGGGCCGATGAACATTACGACGTCACTTCAGCCTTTATTAAAAGCATGCGGGGATCCGATCCCCAGGCCACCTTATACTGGCTGGCCCGGCTGCTGTACGCGGGGGACGACCCGGTTTTTATCGCCCGCCGCATTATGATCCATGCAGCGGAGGATGTGGGCCTGGCCGATCCCCAGGCACTGGTGGTGGCCACCGCGGCCGCCCAGGCGGTGGAACGAATCGGTATGCCCGAAGCCCGGATCATCCTGGCCGAAGCCGCCCTTTATATTGCCATGGCACCCAAGAGCAACGCTTCCTATATAGGCATCGAGGCGGCGCTGCAGGCGGTACGGCATGAAAAAACACAACCGGTACCGCTGCACCTGCGGGATACCAGTTACAGCGGGGCCAAAAAATTGGGCCACGGGCAGGGCTATCTTTACCCTCATGACTATGACCATCACTGGGTTAAGCAGCAGTACCTGCCGGACAATATTTTAAACGCTCAATTTTACCGGCCATCAGAACAGGGATTGGAGAAAGCAGTATGGGAGCGGTGGCAAAATATCACGAGCAAAAAAACTTGAACCCGGCCCTTGTTTTTTTACTTAAATCTTCTATATTGTAGACTTACATCTATATTGACAAATTCCGATTGGAATGCTAAGATATCTTTGAATTAAATCCGAGTTAAATGGTGCGAATTGAAAAGGGGGTGGGAAATTGCGCCTGTCCACAAGAGGGCATTACGGGCTAAAGGCGATGTTTGATTTGGCGGAGCATTATGGATCCGAACCCATCCCGCTGAAAACGGTGGCCGAGCGCCAAAATATATCCGATAATTACCTGGAGCAATTAATAGCTGTTTTGCGCAAGGCCGGCCTGGTAAAAAGCGTGCGCGGGGCCCAGGGCGGTTATATACTGGCCCGGGAACCGGGTAACATAACAGTGGGCGATATAATAAGGGCCATGGAAGGACCCATCGCACCGGTGGATTGCGTCAGCGAAGTGGAGCCGACGGAATGCGACCAAGCGGAATCCTGCATTACTAGGATGGTCTGGGCCCGGGTGCGGGACAGACTGGCCGAGGTGATGGATTCCATCACCTTGGCTGATATGTTGCGCGATGCTGAAAACCTTACAGCAAACAATAAAGATAAGACCTGATGTAATAAGGCAAAAGGAGGAAAATCATTGGTGCGCAGAGTATACTTTGATCATAGTGCCACAACACCGGTTCGCCCGGAAGTCGCGGAGGTTATGCAGAATTACCTGACGGCTAACTTTGGTAATCCCACCAGCCTGCATTATTTTGGACGTCAGGTACGCAAGGCGCTGGAAGAGGCTCGGGAAAAGGTGGCCGCAGCCATTGGTGCCAAGCCCGAGGAAATTGTATTCACCAGCGGCGGCACCGAGTCGGATAATATGGCTATTCATGGTGTGGCCATGATTAACAAAAACCGCGGCAACCATATCATTACCTCCGCCGTGGAGCACCACGCTGTAATAAACACCGTCAAAGCACTGGGCAAACAGGGTTTTACCGTTACCATCCTGCCGGTGGATAAATATGGTCTGGTCAGCGTGGAAGACCTGGCCAACGCCATTACCGATAAAACAATATTAATCAGCATCATGCACGCCAATAATGAAGTGGGTACTATTCAGCCCATAGAAGAACTGGCAGCGGTGGCCAGGGAAAAGGGCATCCCTTTCCATACCGATGCTGTGCAGAGCATGGGCAAAATACCCGTTAATGTAGATAAGCTGGGTGTGGATTTGCTTACCATCAGCGGCCACAAGATATACGGTCCCAAGGGTGTAGGCGCCCTTTATATTCGCAAGGGCACCCGTTGGAGACAGTCGTTGTTCCACGGCGGTGCCCAGGAACGGTTGCGCCGGGCCGGCACCGAAAATGTACCCGGTATCATTGGTCTGGGTAAGGCCTGTGAACTGGCGGTACAGGATTTGGAAAAAGAATCGGCGTACCTTACGACCTTGCGGGACAAGTTAATTAAGGAAGTTATGGATAGAATTTCCAATGTGCGGGTTACCGGGCATCCCACCCGTCGCCTGCCCAACCATGCCAGTTTTTGCTTTGAGTTTATCGAAGGAGAGTCCATGCTTCTAAGCCTGGATATGAAGGGCATTGCCGCCTCCAGCGGGTCGGCCTGCACATCGGGATCGCTGGAACCATCCCACGTGTTGTTGGCCATGGGTATACCCCACGAACTGGCCCATGGTTCCATCCGGATCACCCTGGGCAGGGACAATACCGAAGCAGACATCGATTATTTTATGGAAATAATGCCGCCCATAGTGGAACGTTTACGGGCCATGTCGCCGCTGGACCAGGAAAATGAATTCGCCATGGAAAGCAGCTGTGCGGCTTGTAAGGTGAGTACATCCTGTCACAGGTAGTTTGGGACAAGATTTTAGCTGTTGTTACAGTATATAATTTGAGCCGCAGGTAAAAAATATTTTTGGGGAGGATGCGGGGTATGTATACCGATAAGGTAATGGATCATTTTGAGAATCCGCGTAACGTTGGCGAAATTGCTGATGCCGATGGAGTAGGGCAGGTTGGTAATCCCACCTGCGGAGATATTATGAAAATATACCTCAAGATCGACAATGATGTGATTACCGATATTAAATTTAAAACATTCGGTTGCGGAGCTGCCATTGCCACCAGCAGCATGGTGACGGAAATGGCCAAGGGCAAGACCATAGAGGAGGCACTGAAGCTAAGTAACAAAGCAGTTGCCGAGGCTTTGGGCGGTCTTCCTCCCAAGAAAATGCACTGCTCCAACCTGGCGGCGGATGCCCTGCATGCAGCCATTGAGAATTACCGGGATAAGCAAAAATAAATTGCAGGTGATACCTTGAACAGCAATAAAAAACTTGTTTTAGTAGCCATGAGCGGCGGCGTGGACAGTTCTGTCACCGCCGCTCTTTTAATGGAACAGGGTTATGAAGTCATCGGAGCCACTATGCAGATATGGGATCCCGGGCGCACCGAGGTGGCAGGGGATTTTGTGGGCTGCTGCTCCCTGGCTGCGGTGGAGGACGCCCGGTCTGTGGCCAATAAGCTGGATATCCCTTATTATGTACTAAATTTTTACGACCTTTTCCGTCAATCAGTGGTGGAAAACTTTTGTCAGGAGTACCTGGCGGGCAGAACCCCCAATCCTTGCGTGGTATGTAACCGTAAAATCAAATTCGAGGCTCTGCTGAAAAAGGCCCTGGCTCTGGGTGCAGATTACCTGGCCACGGGGCATTATGCCCGGATCGATTACGATGAAAGCACCGGTCGCTACACTGTAAAAAAAGCCCGGGATCCCCGCAAGGACCAGACCTATTTTCTTTACAATCTGACCCAGCAGCAACTGGCTCACACACTGATGCCCCTGGGCGATTATACCAAGGACGAGGTGCGGCGCATGGCCGCCGAAAGAGGGCTAAAGGTGGCCGAAAAGCCTGAAAGCCAGGAAATATGCTTTGTACCCGATAATAATTATCGTAATTTCCTGCGGGAGAATGTGGCGGATAACGCCATTAAACCCGGTCCCTTTCTTAATTTGGAAGGGCAGGAGGTGGGACGGCATGAAGGCATAGCCTTTTACACCATTGGCCAGCGCCGGGGCCTGGGGCTGGCCATGGGGGAACGTGTCTACGTGGTGGACATTGATCCCGTTCGCAATGCCGTGATCGTGGGTCCGGAGGAAGCGCTGGACAGAAAACGTTTGTTGGCCGGGGATTTGAATTTTATATCGATAGCTCAGTTGACCGGTCCCCGGCAAGTGGAAGCCCAAATCCGTTATAACGCCCGTCCCGCCCCCGCCACCATCACCCCCCTGCCGGGAGATCTGGTGCAGGTGGAATTTGCCACCCCCCAGCGGGCCATCACCCCGGGCCAGGCAGTGGTATTTTACCAGGACGACTACCTGCTGGGCGGTGGAACCATACGGGGTCAGGCTTAAAGTTTAATAAAGTAACTGTATTACCGGAATAATACGATATTTGTCGTTACTACTGTTTGCTCTGCCATTTTAGTTTAATGTTGCAACAAGAGAGGTTTCGGGTTTTCAACACCAGGCACCACAGCTTTAGCTTAAGTTCGATGTCTGATAAAACCTTACACCACAGGGTTGGGTGTGCTCCAGTCTGTTGCCAGGGGTGCCGGGGTTGTAATTTTGTCAGTGGCCAGTGGCAACGCTTTTTTAGAACAATTTCAAGGGCGCGGTTCCTATACCGGGCTCTTGTTTTTTTATATTCCAGGCCACCACCGGGCATTTAATTAAAAAAAAGTGGGCATAATTAATATAGTTTAAGAGATTTATAGGAGGCGATAATTTGCATTGTCCGGTATGCGGAGGTAAAGCCACCGGCAAGGTGGGCGTGGACCAGTATTATTGCTGGGATTGCTGCGTGGAATACCGTATGAATAAAGAAGGGGTTAGTATATACGAAGTGGCCGAGGATGGCAGCCTGGTGTCCTTTGATCCTCAAAACGAAATGCTTTTGTAACCGGTCATAACTATGGGGGGTGAAAAACTATGCAGCGTGGTTTTTGGCGGGGTTTAATTACCGGCAGCATATTGGGCGCGGTTATGTCCATGATCAAAACACCGCAGCGTAAACCATCCGGTGTATTTAATATAAGCAGAATCCGGCGGAAGTATCCCCGCCGGACCACTGACCGTATGATCAGAGAGGTGTCCCGCACTGTAAACGGATTGATAAAAAAGAAATGAGCGATAAAAAGTGGGGAAAATATCCCCACTTTTTTTGCGAAAAGCGGGTTAACAAAGATATCCTGTTCAATTCGACCTATCAACCCGGTGCCGTCATGCCGGTACATTAATGCTTTAGCTGGGTGGTGGTATTATGAGCTGGTGTAATAAAAAAACAAATTACCGGCTGCTATTAGCCCTGGTTCCGGTGGCCCTGCTGCTTTATTTTATTTATCTTATACGGGGTATCTTTTTGTCTTTTCTGCTGGCGGTGGTGCTGGCGTATCTGTTGCACCCTCTGGTGCGCGCGGTGGAAAGCCAGGGCACATCCCGGACCACGTCCATACTGATTGTATATGCGGCTATGTTCATTATGGTGGCCGGGCTGGTGCTGTATGGCATGCCCCATATACTTTCCCAGCTTTATATGATCGCCGATGTGGTGCCCGGCTATACCGCCCAACTGCAGGAATTTACGGCATCTTTACAGCTGGAGTATGCCCGGGCCGGTATTCCCGAGGCTGTGCGCCGGATAATTGATGAGCGCATTATCTGGGTGGAGCAAATACTGGTACAAATGGCGGAACAGGTGGTGCAGATAATCATTGGCCTGGCCGGCTACATATTTAACATTATCCTGGCACCCATCTTTGCATACTACCTGCTCAAGGATGTGGAAATTTTTACCGAGCGGGCTGCTGCGCTGTTACCGCTGCGGTGGCGGCAGGACATGCTGGAACTGGGCAGTGAAGTGAGCCGGGTGGTGGACAGTTTTATCCGGGGCTACCTGCTGGTGAGCGTTATTACAGGGGTTATGACGGGTATTGCCCTGGCCTTTCTGGATATGGAATTTGCCCTTATGCTGGGTATATTTGCGGGAATCACCAACCTGATACCCTACTTCGGTCCCTTTATCGGTGCCATACCGGCGGTGGCACTGGCTATGCTGGTGTCCAAATGGATGGTGCTGAAAGTAATCATTGCCTTTGTGGTGATTCAGCAGGTGGAGGCCAGCATAATCTCCCCCAAAATACTGGGGGGGCGGGTGGGTTTACATCCCCTGTTTGTGATACTGGTGCTGCTGGCCGGCGGTCAACTTTTCGGGCTGACCGGTTTGATTCTGGCCGTGCCGGTGGCCGCTGTTTTGCGGGTCGTCTATATTTTTGCCATGTACAGGTTCTGGCCCAAATATAACCCTTGAAGAGTTGTATTTTGATGGTGCCGGTGTTGAGAGGTAAAAAGTCAAAAGACTATCAACCCCTTGACACCTGGCACCAAAGGGCGGTTCTTGACATGATTTGTGTTAATTTTGTATAATTAGTACGCGCATCCATACAGTAAAAATATAGGAAAAGAACACGTCTTTTCCTGCAGAGCGAGATTGAAAATAGTAAATTTCGCCGCCAAACAGCGTTACTGTTTAGATAACGCACGATTTCCCATGTTTTGGGGAAATTGTTATCAGGGTGGTATCGCGGAGCCTTTTCGCCCCTGGCCGGGAAAAAAGGCTTTTTTGCTACCTTATACTGTATACATAACAAATACATAACAACTTCCATTTGAGGGGGTATTGTTTTTGACGGGCAAAGAAATAAGAGAAAAGTACCTGAAATTTTTTGCAAGCAAAGGCCACAAAATATTACCCAGTGCATCTTTAATTCCCCATAATGACCCCAGTATTTTGTGGACGGCGGCGGGTATGGTGCCCTTTAAACCCTATTTCACCGGTGCCGCCAAACCGGAAGTGACCCGGGTCACCACCTGCCAGAAATGCCTGCGTACACCTGATATAGACCAGGTGGGGCGTACTGCGCGGCATCATACTTTTTTTGAAATGCTGGGTAACTTTTCTTTCGGTGATTATTTTAAAAAGGATGCCATTAACTGGGCCTGGGAATTTGTTACCGAGCATCTGGAGCTGGAAGCTGATAAGTTGTGGATATCCATATATGAAGATGACGATGAAGCCTTTGAAATATGGCATAAGGATGTGGGTCTGGCGGAAAGCCGGATCGTACGCATGGGTAAAGACACTAACTTTTGGGAAATAGGAGTTGGCCCGTGCGGACCCTGCTCCGAGATTTACTATGATTTGGGCCCCGAGCGGGGCTGCACCGACCCCGATTGTGCCGTGGGCTGCAATTGCGACCGGTACCTGGAAATATGGAACCTGGTCTTCATCCAGTTTTTCCGGGATGAGGAAGGTAACTACACACCATTGCAAAATAAAGGTATTGATACCGGCATGGGTTTGGAACGGGTGGCTTCGGTATTGCAAAATGTCAAGACCAACTTTGATACCGACCTGTTGCGGGATATCATGGATTTTACCGGGGAGTTGACGGGTACCCGTTACGGCACAGGTGACGAAATTGACCTGGCGCTAAAGGTGATAGCCGACCACGCTCGGGCAGTGACCTTTGCCATTTCCGACGGCGCCCTGCCCTCCAACGAAGGCCGGGGTTATGTACTGCGCCGCCTGCTGCGCCGGGCTGTGCGCTTCGGGCGTGTGCTGGGTGTGGCTGAACCGTTCCTGTACCGGGTGGCCGGTGCCGTTATTGATAAAATGGGTGATACCTATCAGGAACTGGTGAAAAACCGCCAGCTGGTCACCAGGGTGGTGAAAACCGAGGAAGAACGGTTCGGGGAGACCCTGGCCCAGGGCACTGATATGCTAAGCGGGCTCATTTCTGAGGCCAAACAGGCCGGTCGCAATTATATCGACGGGGAGCAGGCTTTCCGCTTGTATGACACCTACGGCTTCCCCCTGGAGCTGACCGAGGAGATTGCCGGGGAAAACGGTTTGGTGGTGGAACAGGAGGGCTTTGCCCGGGCGATGGAACAGCAGCGTAGCAGAGCCCGCAGTGCCCGGCAGGAAACCGAATATTTGTCCGAAAAATCCGCCCGCATGAAAAACGTGCTGGAGCAAACCGGTGAAACGGTATTCGTCGGTTACGATACCCTGTGCAGTAAATCTATGGTTAAGGCATTGTTTGTCGAGGACCGGCAGGTGGAGCAGGCTGAAGCCGGCCAAGAGGTGGAACTGGTGCTGGACATTACTCCCTGTTACGCCGAGTCCGGTGGTCAGGTGAGCGACCAGGCCAGGATAACCGCCGAAAACACAGAGGTGACCATAGACGCCGTGACCAGACCCCTGGAAGGGCTACACCTGCACCGGGGCCGGGTACTGAGCGGTATAATACGGGTTAACGATGAAGTTGATGTGCAGGTTGACGCCAGGCGGCGCATGAATATCGCCCGCAATCACTCGGCCACCCACCTGCTGCATAAATCCCTTAAAGAGGTACTGGGCGAGCATGTTAACCAGGCCGGATCGCTGGTGGCCCCGGACCGCCTGCGCTTTGATTTTACTCATTTTGCCGCCATAGCCCCGGACGAGCTGGAGCGGGTGGAGCAAATGGTTAATGAAGCTATTTTGAATAATTTAAAGGTGGAAACTATAGAATCCACATTGGATGAGGCCAGAGGCATGGGGGCCATGGCACTGTTCGATGAAAAATATGGCGATACGGTCAGGGTGGTTAAAATGGGGGATTTCAGCCTGGAACTTTGTGGGGGTACCCATGTTTCATCCACCGCCGAGGTGGGTATGTTCAAATTGCTGGGCGAAAGTAGTGTGGGTTCCGGTTTGCGCCGGGTGGAAGCGGTTACCGGCCAGGGGGCCATGGACTACCTGCGGGCCAAGGAGGACCAGCTTAAACTCATTGCCCGGGCGGTGAAGGCGCCTGCCCATGAACTGGTGCACCGGGTGGAAACGCTGGTACAGGATTTGCGTGGCATGGAAAAGGAAGCCGAAGCGCTGCGGGCGCGCCTGGCCCGTTTTGAGGTACAAAGTATACTGGATGCCGCCAGAGAAATGGATGGCATCAAGGTGTTGGCCGCCCGTTCCAATGCTTCAGATATGGATAGCCTGCGGGCTATGCTTGATTTGCTGCGGGATAAAATGGCTTCCGGGGTTATTGTGCTGGGTGCGGCTACCGGTGACAAGGTCAACCTGGTGGCCGGAGTGAGCAAGGACCTGGTGGGGCGGGGACTGCACGCCGGGAAAATACTCAAGGAGATTGCTCCCCTGGTAGGCGGTGGCGGTGGCGGCCGGCCCGATATGGCCCAGGCCGGTGGGAAGAACCCGGCCGGCCTGGATAGCGCACTGGAGAAAGTATATGCACTGGTAACCAAGCAAGCTGCCAATTAAGGCCCAATTAAGGCCCAATTAAGGCCAATTGAAAATAAGATAACCAAAACAGGTATTTGCTTTTATACACTATACGACATTATAATAGAAAATAATCCTGCCAGTTTTTAATACGGTGCGGGCAAATATTATGGGGGGGTATTTCTCATGTCCAGGGAAACAACTGAGCATACCGTCATGTTCAAGGTGCAGGCCGAAGAAAACAAGGCCCGGGAAATCCTGCTCCAGGTGTACGCAGCGCTCAAGGAAAAGGGGTATAATCCCATCAACCAGCTTGTAGGCTATTTATTATCAGGTGACCCTGCGTATATAACCAGTTACAACAATGCCAGAAGCTTGATTCGGCAATTGGAGCGAGATGAATTGCTCGAGGAACTGGTTAAAAAGTACCTGGCTTCTTAGAAAACGGATGTGAAAGAGAGTATTAAAAGATATTGCAGTATAATAAACTGGGTAATACGGAAATAACAGTATCCCGGCTTTGCTTTGGCACCCTGACCATGGGTCCACTGCAAAAGGGGCTCGGTATTCAAGCCGGTGCCAAATTAATCTGCCTGGCTTTGGAAAAAGGGGTCAATTTTATGGATACCGCCGAAATATACGGCTGTTATCCCTATATCAAAGAGGCCTTGCGCTCTTTCCCGGAGGCGGTGGTGGCCTCCAAATCATACGCACCTACAGGGCAGGAGATGGAAAAAAGCCTGCATCACTGTTTAAAGGCGCTGGACCGGGATTACGTGGATATTTTCCTATTGCACGAGCAGGAATCGGTTTTTACCATTAGGGGACACTGGGAAGCGGTGGAATATCTGCTGAAAGCCCGGGAAAAGGGGTTGGTCAGGGCTATCGGGATTTCCACCCATTATGTGGCGGGGGTGCGGGCCGCTGCGTCTATTCCCGAGTTCGATGTTATCCACCCCATCATAAACCGGGCCGGTATTGGTATTGCCGATGGCGGCGTGGATGAAATGCTGGATGCCATATCCTTTGCGGCTATGATGGGCAAAGGGATTTATGGTATGAAATGTTTGGGCGGCGGCCATTTAATACCCGAAACCGACCGGGCAATGGATTTTATACTGGCTGTACCCCAACTGGCTGCGGTGGCCGTTGGCATGCAGTCCCCGGAGGAAATTGAATATAACGTCAGCAAGTTCTCCGGTGCTTGTCCGGACCGGGAGCTGGCGGAGCAGTTAAGAAGAAAGCCACGATATCTCCATGTGGAAGATTATTGCCAGGGGTGTGGCCGGTGTGTGGAGAGGTGTAGCGCCGGAGCACTGGCCGTTGTGGACGGGCGGGTGCAGGTAAACAGGGAATTATGCCGGTTATGCAGTTACTGTGCCTCGGTTTGTCCCGAGTTTTGCATCAAGGTGATATGATGACGGGCGCGGGCCTGGAATTTAAGGATACCGAACATTGTATTCGGTAGGGGAAGGGTTGTAATTATTTGCGCATTATGGGTATTGATTTTGGCGATAAAAAAATAGGTATCGCGGTGAGCGACCAACTGGGGTGGACAGCCCAGGGGGTTGAAACAATAGTTCGCCAGCCCGGTATGAAAAAAGATTTGGATAAAATAAAGGCTTTGGCGTTAAAATATGAAGTAGAAAAAGTTGTGGTGGGCTTGCCCCGTAACATGGACGGCACCACCGGGCCCCAGGGAGAAAAGGTACTGCATTTTGCGGATAAAGTCCGGCGTCACCTGGGGCTGCCGGTGGAAACATGGGATGAACGGCTCAGCACGGTGGCAGCCGAGCGCCTTTTGATCCATGCAGATATAAGCAGGGCCAAACGACGCAAAGTAATCGACAAAATGGCCGCATCCATAATACTACAGGGTTATTTGGATGCTCACAATAGCGGCAATTAATATTGCAATGTGGTTTATTATTGACATTTAAACTGTTTTTATTATAGAATAGCTCTAACTTGTGGAAAGAGGTGGACTCCTTGCCTGAGCAGGATGAAATTATAACCATTATTGATGAGGATAACAACGAACATGACGTAATCATTTATGATATTGTAGAACTGGACGGACAGCGGTATGCCATTGTGGTACCGGTGCTGGATGAAGAAGAAGATATGGATTTCCAGGAGCCTGAAGACGAAGAAGCCGGAGATGCTTTTGTATTGAAAATTGAACAGGATGAAGACGGCGAAGATATACTGGTGGAAATTGATGACGATGAGTGGGAAAAGGTAAGAGATGCCTGTATGGAGGTACTGGATTCCGATGGGGATAATCATTAATTTCAAGCGTCAATAGCGGTAAAGCTGGACGAATAACTGTGTTCGTGGCCAGCTTTATTATTTTTTTAAAAGGAGGCCATCCGGGTGCGTCGAATAAGCTTGATTGGGGTTATAATTGCTTTAATCGTGACCGGCGTTATTTTTAGTTTTTCGGGCGCTTCCTTTGCTTTAAATGATAAAATCGCCTCGGGTGTATATGTAGGTAACATAAGCCTGGGCGGGCTGACCCGGGAACAGGCCCGGGAGCAATTGGCGCCTTTGGCGGAAAAACTAGCCGACACCATGGTGACCATCCGGCACGGGGATAAAAATTGGACTTTCAAAGCCGGGTCGCTGGGGGTAACGCTGGATTTTGAAAAAACGCTGCAGGAAGCGGCGGCCATCGGACATACCGGTTCACTCCTTAACCAGTGGCGGGAACAGCACCGGGTGAAACGCGACGGAGCATATATTGCGCCCCAGGTGTCCACGGACAGGGCCGTGCTGGAAAAAAATATACTGGCTGAGGCGGGGGAAATAATCACAGAGCCCGTCAACGCGGGTTTCCGCATTACACCCGATGACCGGGTTGAAATTGCCCCGGCCCAAACCGGCACCAGCATAGACTTTGATTTGCTGGAAAGGGAAATATCCAGCTGGGTGATAGCTGCGGTGCAAAAGGAAGGTAAAATTGCCGGTGCAGAACCTGGTGCTCTGCAATTGCCGCTTTTATCTATAAAGCCGCAGCGTACCACCGAAGATATAGAGGCCATGGGGATCAACGGTCGTGTGGCCAAGTATACAACCAGTTTTGATGCCGGCCAGGCGGGGCGCACATATAACATTAAAGTGGCCGCCGCCGCTCTGGACGGGTTATTGATGGCCCCCGGGGATACTTTTTCCTTTAACCAGGTGGTGGGTCCGCGCAGTTCTGAAGCCGGGTATAAAAATGCCAACGTTATAATCAACAACGAATTCGTACAGGGTCTGGGAGGCGGTGTTTGCCAGGTATCCTCAACACTATACAACGCCGTGCTTCTGGCTGATTTAAAGATAACCGATCGCAGTAATCACACCTTGCCGGTGGGCTATGTACCAATTGGCCGGGATGCCACAGTGGTATACGGGGCCATTGATTTTAAATTCACCAATAACAAGGAAAACTATATTTATATCAGTTCGCTGGTTGAAGGAAACACCTTGACCATAAAAATATACGGCAACAAGGAGACCAGTCCCCGGGTGGAGGTGGCCAGCTGGATTACTGAAACTATTGAACAAAAGGTAGTATATGAAGAAGATCCCAATTTGGCTGCCGGGGAACAGGTGGTCAAGCAAAAGGGAAATAATGGTTATAAAGTAACCACGGTCAGGTATAGATGGGAAAATGGTGAAAGGAAAACCGAATATATGCCGGAAAGTTATTACCACCCTGTTAACCGGGTGGTGGCGGTGGGTACCGGCCAGGTTAAGCCATCGGTGGTAATCCCCCCGGACAACATAGTTGAGCCGGTCAGCGCTGGTGAAAACCCGGACCCGGAACCGGGGGAGTCCGGTGAAACAGGGCCGGCGGATCCCGGTACAACCGATCCCGAAGTGCCGCCTGGGGATGGTGATAACCAGGATGACAACCAGGATGCAGCAGAGGGTACGGTCACCGGATGTGAAGTGCCTTCGGATCCGGCATTATGCGAAACGCCGGATCAAACAACCGGTCCGGTGCCTGGCCCGGTTGTAACAATTGAAATAGTTGAAGACATTGAGGAAAGGCTGTAATAATGGGTTATAAATATTTAACAGGTAAACGTAGTGATTCAAAGCGTTATGTTTTTGTTCCGCGCCCCGGTACCATGCTGGTGGCTGTGGTATTGCTGTTGCTGGTGGTGGGGCTGGCAATGCGAGCGGCGCTGATGCCCGTCGATGAAAAAAATGCGGCCCAAATTCAGGTGGTGGTACCCCAAAACGCCTCCACCGCCCGTATTGCCGCCATCCTTGAGGAACAGGGGTTAATTCGTAATGCCCGGGCCTTTTGTTTGTATGCCAGGGTGCAGGGCTCGGATGGAGCTATGAAGCCCGGTGCATATAATTTAAGCACTGCCATGCCGGTGGCCGGCATTATTGAGGTGCTGGTCAAAGGTCCCCCGGATAGAATTAAAGTTACCGTACCGGAAGGTTATACCGTAGCACAGATAGCCGATTTGTTGGAGGAGCAGGGAATTGCCAGGGAGGAGGATTTTTTGCAAGCTCTGGCCGGTCAGTGGAACCTGGACTTTTTGAGCGAAGTCCCTGTAAGCCAGTGGGGATTGAACGGTTACCTCTACCCCGATACCTACTACCTGGGCTCGCAGACCAGTGTTGATGAAATTGTGGAGCTGATGCTGAAAAGGTTCGGACAGGTTATCGCGGAACATGATTATGTCCGCCAGGCCCAGGCCAGGGGGTTGACATTGCATGAGGCTGTTACCATTGCTTCCATGGTGGAGCGGGAAGCCCGGGTAGCCTCGGAACGACCCCGCATTGCCGGGGTTATTTATAACCGTATGAACCTGGGCATGCCGCTGCAGATTGACGCCACTGTACAATACGCCCTGGGCGAGACCAAGGAGAAGCTGCTGTATAAGGACTTGCAAGTGGATTCACCGTATAATACATATAAAATAAACGGGCTTCCTCCCGGCCCAATCGCCAACCCTGGATGGCCTTCCCTGTTGGCGGCTGTTCAGCCCGAAGAACACAATTATTTGTATTATGTGGCCAGGCCCGATGGGTCCCATGCCTTTGCCAGCACGCTGGCTGCCCACAATGACAATATACGTAAATATCAATAAATAAATTACGGGTAATTTTTAACTATGGAGATGATGGTTTGGTTAAGCCGGAAATACTGGCTCCAGCGGGTAGTCCCGAGAAATTGAAATATGCCGTAGCCTACGGAGCCGATGCAGTTTATCTGGGCGGTGAGAATTTCGGTTTACGGGCCGCCGCGGCCACCTTTGACTTGCCCTCCATGGCCCGGGCGGTGGATTATGCCCACAGTCACGGGGTCAGGGTCTACGTTACTTTGAATATATTTGCCCACAACCGGGATATAGAGGCCTTGCCCCGTTATATCAAGGAACTGGCCGGCCTGGGGGTGGATGCGGTTATTGTTTCCGACCCGGGTGTGCTTTCTCTGGTGCGGGAACTGGCCCCCGAGTTAAAAATACATATCAGCACCCAGGCCAACACCACCAACTGGCGCAGTGCCAGGCTTTGGGAAACGCTGGGGGCCCGGCGTATCGTGCTGGCCCGGGAACTCAGCCTGGATGAAATCAAAACCATCCGCAACCATACCGGTGTGGAATTGGAGGTCTTTGTCCACGGAGCCATGTGTGTCTCCTATTCGGGACGCTGCCTGCTCAGTAATTATATGACGGGCAGAGGGGCCAACCAGGGTGATTGCGCACAGTCTTGCCGCTGGAAGTACCGGTTGGTGGAAGAAAAGCGGCCCGGGGAATATTTCCCCATTACCGAAGACGACCGGGGTACCTATATACTCAGTTCCCGAGATCTGTGCCTGCTGGAATACCTGCCCGGGTTGGTTGATGCCGGGGTAACTTCCTTTAAAATTGAGGGCCGGGTGAAAAGTATCCACTATGTGGCCACCATCACCGGGGTTTACCGCCAGGCACTGGACGCTTACCTGGCGGATCCCGAAAACTACCATGTCAGCCCCCGTTGGCTGGAGGAAATCAGTAAAGTCAGCAACCGGGAGTATACCACCGGATTTATCACCGGTGTCCGGCCCGGTGAGACACCGCCGGTTTATTCCATCTACCGGCGCCCGTATACCTTTGTGGGTGTGGTGCTGGGCTATGATGAACAGCGCAGGATGTTGCTGGTTGAACAGCGCAATCGTTTTGCCCGGGGGGAAACCCTGGAGATGCTGACCCCGGGGGCACAAACATTTGTCCTGAAGGTCGCCGAAATACTGGATTTGGAAGGTAATACTCTACAGGCGGCACCACACCCGCGCCAAACGGTTTACCTGCCCTGGCCGCACCCCGTACCCCGGTGGTCGCTGCTGCGCCGGGCTGAGCATGTATAAACCCCCTGTCCCAAAGGTCACCATATTAATAATGGTTATCTTTGGAAAGGGGTTTTATTTTTGCTAATGATACGCCAGCGCCGGATGGTGGCCTCCTTTTGGATCATGGTGCTTATTTTTGGATTGGTACTGGCCCATTTATACCAAATTCAAATACAGGGTTATAAATATGCCCGGCGGGCCTTTGATATGAGCGCGCAGGGCGTATCCCTGGAACAGTTTAACCGGGGCGAAATAACCGACCGGTATGGTTTTTCCCTTACCGGCGCTTACTATGCCAACCGGGTGGTGGTGATTCCCGTGCTCATGGATAATAAAGAGGCCAGGCTGCAACAATTGGCGGCCATTTTAAAGCTGAACCCGGAACAGTTAAAAGACCGGGCCAAGCGGGGCGCCTTTTATATAGACCGGACACTGAACGGTGATAGTTACACCGCACTGCAAAAGGCAAAGCTGCCCGGGGTTTATTTGTTGCCGGTGTACCAGCGTTATGGAAGCGATCCGCTGGCGGTACACGTAACCGGCCATATGGGTAAAATATCAAGCCGGGAACAGTTTGAACAACTGCAGGACGCAGGTAACAAAGGGTATCTGCTGGGGGATTGGGTGGGGCAATGCGGCCTGGAATATTTTTACGAGCAGCAACTTAAGGGAACAATAGCCACCCGCTGGGCCGGGGTTCCGGTTGATGCCCTGGGCAGAGTGATCCAGGGACCGGGATTGCTGGTGGAAAGCTCGGGCAGCGACCCGGGGCGCCTGAATGTGGTTACCACCATTGACGGGCGTATACAGCGCATTGTCGAAAATGTCATGGATAAACACATTACCACCGGGGCGGTGGTGGTAATGCAGGCGGGTACCGGCGATATACTGGCCATGGCCAGCCGCCCGGATTATCACCCCAGTTTTATTCAAGCGCTGGCCGGTATTGATGAAATGCCCGGTAACCTGTTTGTAAATCATTGCACGGCATTGTTCCAGCCCGGGTCGGTTTTTAAAATAGTGCTGGCGGCGGCCGCCCTGGAAGAGGGATTGGTACAGCCGGATACTGTTTTTAATTGTGCCGGTGCCGCTGCCAAGCCGGTACGCTGTTGGGATGCCAAAGGGCATGGGACTATAAATTTTACCCAGGCATTTGCCGAGTCCTGTAATCCCGCCTTTGTGGAAACCGGTCACCGGTTGGGTGCCGGCAACGTTATCAGGTATGCCCGGGCCTTGGGGTTGGACAAACAAAAAATCACCGGTTACCCGGTGCCGGAAGATACGCGGCAGGATTTATCCCTGATCGGTGCACCATATAACCTGGCCAACAGCAGTATCGGCCAGGGACCGGTGCTGGTTACGCCGGTGCAGGTAGCTGCGCTGGTTAATACCATAGCTAGCGGTGGCAATTATTATACTCCCCGCCTGGTAGCCGGTTTGAGCGATGACAGCGGCCGGCTGGTGCGGAAATTTGCCGCAGATTCCCCCGTACAGGCGGTTTCTCCAAAGACTGCCGCCCAATTGCAGGGATTATTGCGTCAGGTAACCGAATCGGGCGTGGGGCAAAAGGCTGCCGTTCCCGGTGTAGGCAGCGCGGGCAAGACTGGCTCGGCGCAAGTTTCCGGGGAAGAAGAAAAGGTGGATGCCTGGTTTGCCGGGTATGTTCCCGCCCACAGCCCCCGGTACGTGATCAGCGTGCTGGTGCGGGGTGGCCAAAGCGGGGGCGACACAGCGGCGCCGGTGTTTCGGGAAATAGCCTCCTTGTGTATGGAAATGGAGGCGGGTAGTGAATCCATACTATCACAATAAAGCAAGCCCGGGTTTATCAGAGAAATACTCAGGGTAATGGAGCTACCATTTGATAAATGACAACGTTATAACTAAATATGGTAATATTAGAGTATTTCCAGGTTGTCACACGACAACTTATGTATATATAATAAGTTGTCTGCAAAAATTAGTTAGCGGAAGCAGAAAAATTCCCGTTTACTGTAACACGAGTTACATAACTTAGTTATAGCTGTGGGAAAAAATGGACTGGTAGAGTGATATCTTAACTCTATTTATATGCGTCATGCGGTTATTTGTGCCGAATTTTTTGGATGCCCGGCACAAATTTGCAACTATTCGGTTATTAAAGTATTGTGGTTAGTTTAATAAAGTTTAAGCCTGACCCCCCAAGGAGGTTATCGATGAGTATTTTTAAAAATGTCGCGCCCGAAGATTGGAATGACTGGCGCTGGCAGTTACGGAACCGGATTACCAGTGTGGAAAAGCTGCGGCAGGTGATGGACATAACTGATGAGGAAGCCGGGGAGATCGAACGATGTCTAAGACGTTTCCGTATGGCCATTACGCCCTATTACGCCAGCTTGATTGATCCCGGTAATAAGGATTGCCCCATCAGGCAGCAGGCGGTGCCTGTCATTGATGAGCTGACATGTGACAAGGCCGACATGAGTGACCCGCTGCACGAGGATGTAGATTCGCCGGTACCCGGTATCACCCACCGCTACCCCGATCGGGTGTTGCTGCTGGTGACCGATCAGTGTTCCATGTACTGTCGCCATTGCACCAGGCGTAGGATGGCCGGAGGTCACGACCGGGCGCTGCCTAAAGGACAAATCGACCGTGCCATCGCGTATATCCATAATAATAAAGAGGTTCGTGATGTGTTGATTTCAGGCGGCGATCCGCTAACCCTGTCCGATGATCATTTGGAATATATCATTAGCCGGCTCAGGTCCATCAAACACGTGGAAATTATCCGTATCGGCACCAGGATGCCGGTGGTACTACCCCAGCGAATTACTCCCCAGTTGTGTAATATGCTTAAAAAATATCACCCGCTGTGGATCAATACCCATTTCAATCATCCCAGTGAAATCACTTCCGAATCCACCCAGGCCTGTGAGCGGCTAGCCAATGCCGGCATACCGCTGGGCAACCAGTCGGTATTATTGCGGGGGGTTAATGACTGTCCCAATTTAATGAAAAAATTGCTGCAGAAATTAATGACCATTCGGGTTCGTCCCTATTACCTGTACCAGTGCGATTTGTCCCGGGGCATTGGTCATTTCCGCACTACGGTGAGTAAGGGTATTGAAATTATGGAAAACTTGCGGGGACACACCACCGGGCTGGCCGTACCCACCTATGTTATCGATGCCCCGGGCGGCGGGGGCAAAATTCCCTTGCTACCCCAGTACCTGATCTCCCGTTCGGACGACCAGGTGGTACTGCGTAATTTTGAAGGAAATATTTATTTATATACCGAGCCGGCGGCTTATCATAAAAGTGAGTGCCAGTGTGAGGAATGCCGAAAACAAAAGGGTAAACCCGTCCCTGGTCCGGCCGGTTTGATGAAAAACCGGGAGGTGGTTATGAAGGTGCAGCCTGCTAAAAAGGCAGCCGGTTAAATAAATGGCCGAGAAGCATTGTATCAGGGGGGGCTAAAATGTTTGCACCACAAAAGCAGCCGGTTATCAGTAAAAAAAGCGATAATTTTACCGTAAATTTGCTTCTGGACCAATATAGCAAGCGAGCCTGGGTCAGTGATTATGTATATATAGATGCCGCGGAGCTGGTCCGGTTTATTAATGACCTATGCAATGCCAACGGGCTGGAAAAGATCATTTTTCCTGCCCGGGAAGAGCATTATAATGATTTAAAAAAACTGGGTTTTTACCTGGAAGGCAGGATCGAGGGTTATTTTAACGGCAGCACCGCGTATTTTTTAACTGCTTATCTGGACCAGCGCCGGGCCTGCAGTGACTGTCTTCCCGGATATCTGGAACAAACCAAGCATATCCTGAGTCGCCCGCTGAAGAAACCCGCCCCGCTGCCGCCGGGGTACGGGTATTGCACCCCGTCCAATGGGGATATACCCGCCCTAACCGGCATATTTAAACAAGTTTTTGCCACTTATCCCAGTCCGGTGGACCAACCGGATTATCTGGCCGCTGTGCTGGGCAAAACCGCTTTGTTCAAAGCGGTCAAAAAGGGGCGTCAAATAGTGAGCGTTGCTGCCGCTGAAGTTAACTGGGCCAACGACAATGCCGAGATTACCAATTGCGCCACGTTACCCGATTGTCGCGGTGCCGGTTTTATGCTCGGTTTAATTGAAGAACTGGAGAAGGAATGTTTGGACAGGGGAATAAACTGCCTGTACAGCATGGCCAGGGCTTCATCATACGGTATGAACCTGGTGTTCCACAGGCTTGGTTACCGTTTTCGGGGTACGCTGATCAATAATTGTAACATCAGCGGTGGTTATGAAGATATGAATATCTGGGTTAAATATGCCCGTTAGACAAAAACTACCTCCATACCCTCTAGATTGACTAATTAGCTGCGTTATAGTACGATAATTAGTAGTACTTATTTTATATATAATCTATAGAGATGTTTGTGCTTAATCGCACTAATACGGGAGTGTCAATCATGATAGTAAGGGGAGAGCAAATCAGGGCATTGCGGGAGGAGCGCGGCTATACGCTGCAGGATTTAGCCAAACGGGCCAATTTATCCCTTTCTTATCTCAGCGAAATAGAAAGGGGTTCCAAAAGACCTTCGCTGAAGACAATTGATAAACTTGCCGCCGCTTTGAATGTTTCCAAAACCCAGCTTGTTAAGGGGGATGTTGCCGATACGGGACTTTCCATGGGGGATAAGATTCGCCTGCTGCGGGCGGAGAAAAACTTGTCCTTGCAGGATCTGGCCCAGCGGGCGGAAATATCCCTTTCTTATTTAAGCGAAATAGAAAGAGGGGCTGTTTTTCCCGCGCTGAATACTTTGAAGCGAATTGCTGAAGGTTTGGAGGTATCGGTGTCTTCCATTATGGGTCAGGAAGGCTCCCTGGGCCACAAACTAAAGGCACTGCGGGAAGAATACGGGCTGACCCAGGCCCAACTGGCCAACCTGGCCGGTGTAACCGCCGGGCTGATCGGACAAATTGAACACGGTAAAGTGCAGCCTTCTTTAAAGACACTGGAAAAACTGTCCGAAGTCATGGGTGTTTCCCCTTGCTATTTCATTATGGAGCCGGGTGCGGTGGACCAGATGCTCAGCTTAATGAACCCGGAACTGCGGGAATTACTTATGCATCCCAATGTGCAGGCCATCTTAAACCTGGTATGCAACCTCAATGAAAAGGAACTGCAGTTTATTTTAAATTTTATCCAGCTATTCAAACGTTCCGAGATATCTTGATACCGCTGGATGGAGCAAATATATATTCGTTAACAATATCAATACCTGGCAGGCCAGCTTGCCGCTAAAATAACCCTTGCTAAATAAACATCTATATATTAAAATATATCTATATATAGTATAAAGGAGTTGCAATATGGCGGCCAGGGTTATTAAAGCTTTGTGTATTGGGTGCGGGGTTTGCACCCGGATGTGCCCGCTGGGGGCGATATCCGTGCAGGTGAAGACGGCCAGTGTGGACAATGCATTGTGTGATGAATGTGAGGAATGTATATTTGCCTGTCCCAACGGGGCAATTACCGTTTAAACTAATAGTTTAAAACTATTGATTTAAGAACATTGCAATAAACATTTTTCCAGGGGAGGTTTAAACAGCTATGCCCACCTATGATTTTCGCTGTGCCCAATGCGGGCATAAATTCACCGTTATGGTTAGTATCAGTGATAAAGACAAAGTATCCTGCCCCGGCTGCGGCGGTAAAAATGTGGAGCAGTTGTTCACGGGCTGTGCGGTGCGCACCGGAAGCGGCGGAAGTTGTGATATACCGGCTACCGGCGGCGGATTCAGCGGTGGCTGAGGAATTTAGTAAAACCGGCCGTGGGCCGGTTTGAGCTGGTAAATATATATTCATATGCTGGTTTCCTACCCTGGCCGGTGGCCGGGGTTTTTTAATGTGCGACGGGCAGTCGCATCCGTCGTGTATTAACACAACTTTTAGCTGTTAAGGACAGCGGTTACGTTACGGAGTAAAAACGAACCTGGAGTCCCGATAGCATAATCTCGGAGGTGAAATTCCTTCCCCGGGAGCGGCGGTGCACCCGGGAAGCCTAGTCTAGGGTTACAAGTTACGATAAAAACATCGACGCCAATATCCGGAACCTACTGTAGAAGCTGAAGGCGCTCGCCACTTTTGGCAAACATTTTCATTATAAATAAACGCTAAACAAGGCGGGAAAAATTTTAATGAGAGGAAATATGAGTTAATGTGTAGAATATAGGGGAGCGGGAACTTCCCGTGGGAAAGTTGTCGTCAAGGCGGAAGATTATTTATCACAAGGAGTTGGAGCGGGGTTTGTTGCAGCACAGGGCAAATATTTCCGGGGTTATACTGGCGGGCGGTAAAAGCGCCCGGATGGGTACGGACAAGGCACTGTTAAAGGTGGGGCCGTATACCTTAATTGAAACTATTGCCGGTGTCTTTAGAACGCTGGTGGATGAAATACTGGTGGTGACCGGCCGCCCGGAAAAATTTGCCCGGTATGGTGATAAAGCCGTCAGGGATATTCTACCCGGACACGGCCCGCTGGGTGGTATACACGCCGGTCTGGTGCAGGCCGTTCATTCCCGGGTGCTGGTGGCAGCCTGCGATATGCCATTTATCAGTGCTCCCCTGGCCCGTTTTATGATTGAGCTGCCGGGTGATTATGATGTGGTGGTACCCCGTTACCGGGGATATGCCGAACCGCTGTGTGCCATATATGGCAAGGGGTGTATCGAAGTTATCGAACAGCGCTTGACCCGGGGGCAAAATAAAATAACCGGCTTTTACGAACAGGTCAGGGTCAGGTATGTTGAGGAAGAGGAAATGTTCCAGGTGGAACCGCACCTGGAAAGGGTTTTCTTAAACTTAAACACCCCCGGGGATCTCAAAAAGGCCCGGTCCCTGGGTGGTTGGTATTGAAATTTCATGCCCCACAGGGTTACAATGTATGGATTAAGGAATAGCATATACCAAAAGCACCAAAGCGACAAACAGCTTGATTTCATGTCCAAGGAGAGTTAGATGCTGCGTATTTTTTACCCCGATATGTATGTTCCATCAATTTTAGATATAAATCCCGATGAGCTGCGTAAACATGGTATCAACACGGTATTACTGGATTTGGATAACACCATAGTGCCCCGGGACCGGGATAGCTTTTCCCCTGAAATAAAAAGCTGGCTTAAAGGTATGCTGGAACGGGGATTCAAGCTATGTATCGTTTCCAATAACAGTACGGCCCGGGTGAATAAACTGGCCCGTCCGCTCAATATACCCTGTGTGGTCAGGGCGATCAAGCCCATGCCCGGGGCTTTCCGGCGCGCCCTTGGCTTACTCAATACCACCGCTGCGGAAACTGCAGTGGTGGGCGACCAGATATTTACCGACATTTGGGGCGGGAACAGGCTGGGCATGTTCACCGTACTGGTGGTGCCCATGCCCGGTAAGGAGTTTTGGGGAACCAAGCTGGTTAACCGGCGCCTGGAGAAACTGTTACTGGCTCGCATATCCCGCCTGGTATCCCATAAGGATAAACAGTACTATGTCAGGAGAAAGAAGGGGTAACCTGTCTTGAACGGAGAGAAAATTGACGGGATAGCAAGACACGAGGGCGCGCCGGCCGGCGGCTTGGCGTTCAACGGTGAAACTGCGGTATACGGCCTCATCGGCCACCCGGTGGCCCACAGTTACTCGCCGGCCATGCATAACGCGGCCCTGGCTGCCCTGGGGTTAAACGGTGTGTATGTACCCTTCGGGGTACAGCCGGAAAACCTGGTCGCCGCTATGGAGGGCCTGCGGGCGCTGGGCGTAGCCGGGGTTAACGTTACGATACCTTACAAAGAGGCCGTTATGCCTCACCTGGATGAACTGGCGGAAACCGCCATCCTTTACGGAGCGGTGAACACCATAATTAACCGGCAAGGCCGGTTGGCCGGTTACAATACCGACGGGCCCGGGTTTATTAAAGATTTGCGGGAAGATCACGGTTTCGAACCCTCCCAAGGCCCGGCGCTTGTTTTGGGGGCCGGGGGATCCGCCCGGGCCGTGGTGATGGCCCTGGCGCAGGCGGGCTGCCCGGAGGTGGCTGTGGTTAATCGTAACCGGGCCCGGGCGGAGGAACTGGCTAAATCCGTACATTCAAAAACCGGCTTACAAGTCCTTGCTTTGCAATGGGATCCCGGCGACCGGCTTCTGGCGGGCTTTGCCCGCCGGGCCGCACTGGTGGTTAACTGCACTCCGCTGGGTATGTCAGGCCAGGTCCGGGGGGATTTACCACTGCCCAGAGGAGTGCCCGGCAGCGGCCAACTGGCCTATGACCTGGTCTATAACCCGCCGGTGACTCGTTTTTTAGCCCGGTCCGCCGCCAACGGTGCGGTAGTTGCCAACGGCCTGGGCATGTTATTGCATCAGGGTGTGCTTTCCTTTGAAGCATGGACCGGCCTGGCCGCCCCCGTTGCGGTGATGCGGCGGGCACTGTACCGGCAGGCCGGTATTTAAGGCCGGGTGTTACCGGACCTGTAACTGAAAGGATGATTTCATTGCTGCGTTGCCTTACAGCCGGGGAGTCCCATGGCCCCTCCCTTACCGCCATACTGGATGGTGTACCGGCGGGTCTTCCCCTGGCGGCTGAGTATATCGACCAGCAACTGGCCAGACGCCAGGGCGGGCATGGCCGGGGCGGTCGAATGAACATTGAGCGGGACCGCGTGGCCATAACCTCGGGAGTACGGGGCGGGTTGACCACGGGCAGCCCGCTGACACTGGTGGTGGCCAACAAGGACTGGCCAAACTGGTGCCGGGTGATGGATCCAGGAGCCGGAGCGGACTTAAAGTCCCGCGCCGTTACCAGGCCCCGGCCGGGGCATGCTGATTTAACCGGGGCTATTAAATACGGCCACCGGGACATGCGCAACGTGCTGGAACGATCCAGTGCCCGGGAAACGGCGGCCCGGGTGGCGGCCGGTACGGTGGCCCGCCGTTTGCTTGAAGAACTGGACATACTGGTGGCGGGCCAGGTGGTGCAAATTGGTAGCATCAAAGCCCGTGCCCTGGATCTTACCCTGGATACGGAAAAACTGGCCGCTGCAGTGGCCAATTCACCGGTATACTGCGCCGACCCCGAGGCCGGCGCAGCCATGGTGCAGGAAATAGATGCCGCCCGGGCAGCCGGGGATTCCCTGGGCGGGGTTTTTGAAGTATACGTTTTCGGCTTGCCCCCGGGCCTGGGCAGCTATACCCAACGGGATCGCACCTTGGATGGACGGTTGGCCGGGGCGCTGATGAGTATTCAAGCCATCAAAGGTGTGGAAGTGGGCGCGGGTTTTGCTGCCGCGGCCGCCAGGGGATCGGAGATTCATGACGAGATATTTTACCGTTCGGACCGGGGTTTTTACCGGTCGACCAATAACGCCGGGGGTATCGAGGGCGGTATGTCCAACGGTGATATACTACTGCTGCGGGCGGCTATGAAACCCATTCCCACCCTGTATAAGCCGCTGCGCAGTGTGGATATACATACCAAACAACCCTTCGAAGCGTCAGTGGAACGCTCAGATACCTGTGCCGTGCCGGCGGCCTGTGTGGTGGGCGAGGCTGTGACGGCCTGGGAACTGGCGGCGGTGGTGTTGGAGAAATTCGGCGGAGATACGATGGGGGAAATTAAAGAGAGAGTGGCCCTGTATCGCGATTATGCAAAAAGTTTCTAGAAAAGGATTACAAATGAAAAAAAATATTATTTTAATTGGCTTTATGGGTACCGGTAAATCATCACTGGGCAGGCACCTGGCCAGGCGCCTGGGCTATAAATTTGTCGATACCGACAGTGCCATTGAAGAGATTACAGGTAAAACTGTGGAGCAAATTTTTCGCAAGGATGGGGAAATCAGGTTTCGCTCGGAAGAAAAACTACTGGTGCGCAAGCTTTCCCGCCGGGCGGGGCTGGTAGTGGCCACGGGCGGCGGTACGGTGCTGGACCGGGAGAACGTGGAGATACTACGGCAAAACGGCGTGCTGATTTGTTTAACAGCTGCACCCGAGGTTATTTTTCAGCGGGTGAAAAATAAAAAGCGCCGCCCGCTGCTGAGCCGGGGCGATCTTTGGGAAAACATTGTCAGGTTACTACATGAGCGGGCCGGTGCCTATGAAGTGGCCGAGTTTACGGTGGATACCGGCGAGCTTGGTTTTGATGAAGTGCTGCATCAAATAATAAATTATTTACAGCAAAAGGAATATATATCATGAAGAATGTACGTATAAACTTGGGCCGGCGTTCCTACCGTATTGCCATCGGCAGCGGATTGCTGGACCGCATTGGTGATATGCTGGCCGAACTGCCTGTGGGCCGCAAAGTGCTCCTGGTTACCAACACTACGGTGGGTGCCATATACGCCGGGCGGGTGACCGGCAGTCTGGCTCAGGCGGGCCTGGAAGTCTTTCAGGTGGCCATACCCGACGGGGAGCAGTACAAAACGCTGTCCAGTGCTGAACTGCTTTACGACCGTGCCTTTACCGCCGGCCTGGACCGGCGCTCGGCAGTGGTGGCGCTGGGCGGCGGGGTGGTGGGCGACCTGGCCGGGTTTGTGGCCGCCACCTACATGCGGGGCGTGCCCTTTGTGCAGGTGCCCACCACATTGCTGGCCCAGGTGGACAGCAGCGTAGGGGGCAAAGTGGCGGTAAACCATCCCCGGGGTAAGAACATTATCGGTGCCTTTTACCAGCCCGCGCTGGTGGTTTCGGATACAGCCGCGCTGGATACCCTCCCCCGGCGGGAATTGCGGTCGGGGTTGGCCGAGGTGATCAAATACGGCATTATTGGTGATGCTTCATTTTTCACCTGGCTGGAGGACAACATACACCAGGTGCTGGCGCTGGAACCCGGAGCGCTTGCCCATGTCATTGAACAGTCCTGTATCAATAAAGCCCGGGTGGTGGAACAGGATGAAACCGAACAGGGTACCCGGGCCATATTGAACCTCGGGCACACCGTGGGGCATGCCATCGAAGCCCTGGCGGGTTATGGCCGCTACAGCCACGGTGAAGCCGTGGCCATGGGCACTGCGGTGGCAATACACCTGGGGATGGATCTGGGCATGTTATCACGGGAAGCGGCCCGCAGAATTAAAAACCTGCTGCACAAAGCCGGCCTGCCCACCACTGTACCGCCTGGTCTGGCTACACGGGATATTATCACGGCCATGTACGGTGACAAGAAAACAGTTGGCGGTGCCATAACATTCATCATACCGGTGGACACGGGCCGGGCTGTTATCCACCGCCGCACATCCGAAGAGCGCATCCGCCAGGCTATTGCCGCGGCCCGGGCACAATAAACATTAACCTTATTTGGTAAGAAATATCATTTAATATATTTGCTCGAATATATTGTTTTTTAATGTAAATTTTTTTATAATCTGAGATATATATTAACAATTTGTCCAAAAGAGTACACTAAAGCATGAAAAAGGCAAGTACTTCGAAAGAAGTATACGCAAAGCCACGGGCCTAAAGTGTATCCATTACACAATGGCGGCCGGGCAGCCATGTGCGGAATCGATTCGATTCACGCTTTTTTTTACCGTTTTAGGAGAACACCTCATTACATTAAATGCCGTGCAGAGGTAGGGCGGTATGAAGGCAAAAGACAATTATCTCGGCAACTGGTTGGTTAAAGAAAAGGTAATCACCGAAGCCCAGCTGGCCGAGGCGCTGGAAGTGCAAAAAAAAGAAAAGGGTTTTCTGGGTAAAACCCTGGTGCGGTTGGGTTTTTGTAACGAAGACGATATAGCCAGGGTTATTGCCCGGCGTTCCGGGGTACCCTTTATATCGCTGGAAAACACCACCATTGACAGCGCTGCCGTGGCCACCTTACCGGTGGAAGCATTAAAACGCTACAGGGCACTGCCCATCAGCTTCAGCGATAACAAACTGGTGGTGGCCATGCAGCATCCCAATAACATCATGGCCATTGACGATATACGTATTCTCACCGGCTTTGATATTAAAGTGGTGGTGGCCCCGGATACCGAACTGGACGCCATGATTGAAAAGTACAGCCGGGCCAATATGGAATTTGAGCAGGTTAAGGATGATATCCAGGCCGAAGAGCAAATCACCATTGAATCCGAAGATGCGGCGAACAAACCGGCGGTACAATTGGCCAATATGATCATAACCCAGGCGGTGGGTGCCAAGGCCAGTGACGTGCATATAGAATTGTACGAAAGTCACCTGCGGGTGCGGTTCCGTATCGACGGTGTGCTGCATGATACCATGCAATTGCCCCGGACAATGCACGGCCCGCTGGTGTCAAGGTTTAAGATCATGGCTAATATGAACATTGCCGAGCGCCGGCTGCCCCAGGACGGCCGCATGTCCCTCAAAATTGAAGGCCAAACCATTGATGTGCGGGTGGCCTCACTGCCCGCCAGTTACGGCGAGCGGTTGACCCTGCGGCTGCTGAACCGCTCATCCCGTATTATCACCCTCAGTGAACTGGGCATCACCCCCGGTGTGTTGAGTAAATACCGGGAAGCCATCAGCCGGCCCCATGGCTGCATTTTGGTCACCGGCCCCACGGGTAGCGGTAAAAGCACAACGCTTTATGCCAGCCTAGCTACCCTTGATAAAACAACGAAAAATATCATTACCGTGGAAGACCCGGTGGAATACCGCATGGATGGCATCAACCAGGTGCAGATCAATGTCCGGGCCGGCCTTACCTTTGCATCGGGCTTGCGCTCCATACTGCGCAGTGACCCGGATATCATTATGGTGGGTGAAATCAGGGACCGTGAAACAGCCAAACTGGCTGTGGAATCGGCCCTTACGGGACACCTGGTTTTTTCCACTTTGCATACCAATGACGCGCCGGGTTCCATAACCCGCCTGACGGAGATGGGCATTGAACCCTTTTTAACGGCATCGTCACTGCTTTGTGTACTGGCCCAGCGCTTGGCGCGGGTACTGTGTCCCAACTGCAAGGAACCTTATATCATGCCCCGGCATAAAATGAGCGATTTTCCCGACTTCCCTTTTCAAGAAAACGAAACTCATGTTACGCTATACCGCCCGGTGGGCTGTATGCGCTGCAGTAATACCGGGTACCGGGGTAGAATCGGCATTTACGAGCTGCTTTTTGTCAGCGAAGCGATCCAAAACCTGACCCTGGAGCGAAAACCATCCAGGGAAATCAGGAAAGCCGCCATTGCCGAGGGTATGATTACACTGCGCCAGGACGGTCTGGCGAAAGTCAGAGAGGGTATCACTACACTGGAAGAAATAATGCGGGTGGTAGTATGATGGACTTAAAGGATATACTTATCCAAACAGTTAAAATGAACGGTTCCGACCTGCACCTGGCGGCGGGGCTGCCACCGGTGGTACGTGTGAACGGTGAACTGGTTAAATTACCCATGGAACGCCTAATGCCCTCGGATATTGAGGCATTGGTCTATCCCATTCTGGAACCCAAACAACGGGACCTGCTGGAACAAACCCGGGAGTTGGATTTTAGCCATTCCGTGCCCGGAGTCAGCCGGTTTAGAGGTAACATCATGTGGCAGCGTGGTTCCCTGGGCGTTAATTTCCGGGTGGTGGCCTTTGAAATTCCCCGCCTAAACGAGCTGGGACTGCCGGCTGCGGTGCCGGATTTGGCCCTGCTGCCCCGCGGTCTGGTACTGGTTACCGGCCCCACCGGCAGCGGTAAATCCACCACCCTGGCCGCCCTGATCAATGCTATAAACGAACAGCGCAGTTTAAACATTGTCACGGTGGAGGATCCCATAGAGTACCTGCACAGCCACAAAAAATCAATTATCAAGCAGCGTGAGGTGGGCAGCGATACCAAATCCTTCGCTGCAGCGCTAAGACACGTGCTGCGCCACGATCCCGATGTTATATTAATCGGTGAAATGCGTGATACCGAAAGTATTGCCATCGCCCTCACCGCTGCCGAGACCGGGCATCTGGTGTTTTCCACCCTGCATACTCAGACGGCGGCCCTGGCCGTGCACCGTATTGTGGATGTTTTCCCCGAAGGAATGCGCAGCCAGATCAGGCAGCAGCTGGCCGATTCCCTGCAGGCCGTGCTGGCCCAGCAATTAATTCCCCGCAAAGACGGCCGGGGGCGGGTGGCGGCGGTGGAACTGCTGCTTACCAATCCCGCGGTGCGGAATTTAATCCGGGAGGCCAAAGAACACCAGCTATATACCGTCATGCAAACCGGGCGCGGCGCGGGAATGCAGACCATGGACCAGGCCCTGGCCGATCTGTGCTTGGCCGGTGCCATCACCAGGGAGAATGCTTTGGAACGGTCCGTTGATAAGGTGGAACTGGAAAGGGCGTTGCGCAAGCAACAGAATTTTACGTTTTAATTGTTGATGGTCCCGGCGATTGTTCCGGCGTTATTTTGATCACAACGGAGGGAAGGAAGATAATATGCCCATGTATGCTTACGAGGCGTTTGATAATGCCGGGGTACCGGTACACGGCAAATTGGAGGCCGAGCATGAGCAGGTAGCCATTGGCCGGCTCCGTAAAATGGGCTACACCGTTGTTGATATGGCCGAGGTTACCGAATCTCCTTTAAAAAAGGTTTTGAGCGGCCAGCGCAAAGTAAAAATAAGGGATATAACTTTTTTCAGCCGCCAGCTAGCGGCCATGATATCAGCCGGTATACCACTAACCCGCTGTTTATACACTTTAAGGGAACAAAGCACCAACCCCGCATTGCGCAGCATAGTGGGCGAAATCGCGCGCAATGTGGAGGGGGGTATGAGTTTGTCCGAATCGCTGCGGGCGTACCCCAATGTGTTTTCTCCCATGTTCGTGGACATGATCAGGGCCGGGGAAGTGGGCGGTGCCATGGAAGAAATGCTGAAGCGTCTTGCCGACCAACTGGAACGTAATAAAACACTGCGGGATAACATACGTGCCGCCACCTTTTATCCCACTGTCGTGGTGCTTTTTGCCTTTTTTGTCGTGCTGGCCATGTTGTTGTTTGTGGTGCCCATTTTCATTGGGTTTTTCCCACCCGGCACCTCCCTTCCCCTGCCCACCTTAATAGTCATGGCCATGAGCAATTCCCTGCGTGCCTACTGGTATATACATATATTGTTGTTTATCGCCGCCGTGCTGGGGTTGCGTTTTTACCTGGCCAGCGAGGCGGGTAAAAACATGTGGGAGCGGGTTAAATTCCGGCTGCCTGTGTTTGGCGATCTGCTCAAGAAGGCGGCGGTGGCCAATTTTTCCCGTACTCTGTCCACACTGCTGGCCGGGGGGATCCCGGTTTTACAGGCGTTGGAGACGGCCGGCCCGGCTACAGGCAGCAGGCAAATCACCAAAGCGGTGCAGCAAACCGGGGTGGGACTCCAGGAAGGGCGGGGCATTGCCATGCTGCTTGCAAAAAGTGGTTTTTTCCCGCCCATGCTGGTTAATATGGTGGCCATAGGTGAGGAAACCGGTGAGTTGTCCGGGCTACTGGGCAAGGTGGCCGATTTTTATGAAGAAGAAGTGGCCACCACCACCAAGGGGCTTACTTCGCTTTTGGAGCCGGTGCTGCTTATCGTGGTTGGCACTATTATTGGCGGTATGGTAATTGCCATCTACCTGCCTATTTTTACCGCCATAACCTCCACGGGTTTTTAACGTCTGACAAGGGAGTTGATGGCTGCCGATGGGATTTTTTAAGACATCCGGCGCGGTGGGTTTGGAACTGGACACGGGGGTAGTCCGGGTCGTAGCTTTAAGTGGCGATAAACATGCCCCTACCCTGTTGACAGCGGGGGAAATAGCTATACCGGAAGACGCTGTGTCCGAAGGCGTGGTCAATGATGTTGATGCGGTTGCCCGCGCGCTGGAGGAGTTATGGGGCAAATTCCGAATTAACAGTCGCGATGTGGTGCTGGGTATATCCAACCAGGGTGTGATGATGCGGCTGGCCAACTTCCCTAAAATACCCGATAACAAATTGGAGCGGGCACTGCGCTTTCAAGCCGGGGAATATTTCCCCATACCCCTGGAAGAACTGGTTTTTGATTTCTCGGTGCTGGGTGAAGTGGAAGGTGAACACGGGCCGCAATTGCAAATACTGCTGGTGGCGGCCAGACGGGATTTGCTGGACAAAAGCCTGGAGGCCTTGCAAAGGGCGACCTTAATGCCCCGGGTGGTGGACACCTCCGCACTGGCTCTTTTGCGTACGCTACCCGGCCGGCGGCTGGAAGAGGAGTCGCTGCTGCTGGTGGATATATCCAACGGGCTCACTATGCTGCAGCTGGTGGCTGGTGGTGTGCCCCGCTTTGCCCGGGTAATACCCCATTCCCTTAAAACCTACGCCCGGGAATTGGACAGGCCGCTGGACGAGCTGCTGGAAACAGCGAGCCAGGCGGCTGCGGCCAAGCAAGATGGGGGGATACCCAATATAAAATTGACCGTGACCGGGGAACCCCATGGCACAGAACAGTGGCCTGTCAGAGCCACAGGCGAATGGGAATTGGCTCTGGCCAATGAAATACGCTCTTCCATCGGTTATTATATGTCCCAGACCGGTACAGTGGTGGTGGATGGGGTGATTGTCAGCGGCCGGGGCGCGCGAGTGGCGGGCCTGCCCGAATTTTTGCAGGCGGAAATAGAGGTGCCGGTGGAGATTGTTGACCCGCTGGTCAATATCAAAGGTTCAGCCCGGGGTAAGGGTGTGGATATGCAGTACAATGGGCCGGACTTTGCCGTTTGTATCGGTCTGGCCCTGCGTGGACTGGAGGATTAGCGGTTGTATATCAGAATTAATTTACTGCCCCCGGAAATACGGGCCCACAGGGAGCGCCAGCAAAAAAGACGTGTTGCGCTGGCGCTGGCCGGTGCCGTGCTGGCAGTTTTTATAGTGGTTTACGGCGCCCTTTGGCTGGCCACGTTGCAGGTACAGGCGGAGTTGGCCCGGCTGCAGCAGGAGCGCGTGGAGCTGGAAAACAAATTTCCCGCCTTGCAACAGTATGCCCAGCTGCAGAATCAGGTGCGGCAGGCCGAAGATTTAATTAAGGAGGCTGTTGGCGTATCTCCGCGGTGGGCGTCTATTTTTGAAAATATAGGGCTTAACATACCTTTAAATGTATGGCTGACAGATCTTTCTTTTACTGGCAAAAACGATGACAAGCAAGGTCATGCTTCTGGAAACAGCAGCACGGCAGCCGGCCAGTCTGTGGAGAAGCTGGTTGAGGACGCTAAAAATTTGGCCCAAAATATACAGGGCATCCAGGACGGAGCCGGGACTGCCCGGCCCGAACCTAGGCCCGGCGGCGAGCTGACCATCAGGGGATATGCCCTGGACTACGGCGCAGTGACCCAATGGCTGGAGCAAATACGCCAAATGCCGGAACTGGCCGGAGTTAACTGCCAGTTTTCCTCTAGAGAGCAATTGCACGGGGAGCCGGTGATTCGGTTCGAGATTACAGCCCAGGTGGTGACCGTCCAAAATACCGGTGACCCGGGGCCTAAAAACAGCCGGGGAGGGTGATGAGACAGTGACCAAACCAAAACGCGCCCGGGAGGAAACACTGGCCATTGCTTTAGGAACTGCCGCCATGGTTTTGATGTTGTTTTTGCTATATAACCAGCTGTCCGCATTGAAAACCGGGTATGCGGACATAGCCCGGGAGAGGGCTTTGTTGAACCGGACCCGCATGTCCTATCAGGAATTAACGGCACTGAAAAGTCAGGCTTCTGAAATGCGTCGTTATCTGACCGGTCTCCAAAATGCCATTCCCGAAACCCCCGGGGAGGATGTGTTAATCAATGATATCAGCAATTATGCCGCCAGCACGGGCAGCAATTTGTTGCAAGTACAATTTGGCGCGCGGGTGTCCCGGGATAAATATGTGGAAATGCCTGTTAACATTGCCTTAACGGCAAATTATCGCGGTATGTTGGACATGTTGAACCACCTGCAAAACGGCGGCCGGGCACTGCGTATAGAGGAATTTACCATGAGCGGGGGTGATCAGTTATCGCCCGTTATCAGAGCGGATATAACCGCCACTGCCTTTTATGCTGATTAGGGGGTTTGGTGTAAACATCTTGTGCAAGGGGAAGGAGCATTACAGGGATGCCCATGGCTAAAATCAACATTAACCGGGAACAAATAGCCCAATATGTGTTAAACAACAAAAAACAAGTCATCATCGCCGGCGTTTTGTTTTTGGTGGGTTTAATGGTGCTGGCCGCACTTTTTAAATTAAACCAGGACTTTATTAAACAAAGCCAGGGTGAGCAGCTTCAGCCGCAAACCGGCGGCGAAACTACCAGCAGTCCGGAACCAGGAGCCCTCAGCACATATTTACCGGATACCAGCCGTAAGTTGGAGGACAACCGGGAGATTCGGGATCCCTTCAGTAGAGGTATGATGCTCAAGGGGATCATAACGGGTGGCAGCGGTGGTAATCTGGCCATCATTGAATCGGGCACTAACGCCTACGTGGTCGGCCCGGGGGATGAAATGGAAGGCGGCTGGACGGTGGAGGAAATAAAAAGCGGTGCGGTAATTTTAAAAAACGGCGTGCATAAAGTGCAATTGGAATTTAACGGGCGGGTCAAGGATTTAACTCCCAAAACTACCCCGGATAAAAAAACAACCAGTCAATCAAATACCAGTCAACCACCGGCTTATCAATCAACAACCGGTCAGGCGGAAACGGATCAGGGGGAAACCGGGCCGGGGTCCGCAAAGGATACCGGGGAGGAAAGCAGGACAGCGTCGGAGCCGGAGGAAACACCTCCGGCGGTGCAGGCGTCCTGGGATTCAGACAGGGAGACAATAGCCCGGGATCGCCAGACTGATGGACGGGGGGATAACCGGTCACCGGAATTGGCGGATAAAGAAGGTGGGGAGAAATGAACGATAATAAACACCATTACAGTAATCATTGCTTTAATAAATGCAGGAAATTAATTAATAAAATATCTGTAACAGTGCTGGTTACCTCTCTGCTGTATTTTGCCTGCCCGGTTCTGGCTGACGGAACAGGCACTGTTGACGGTGCCGGGGACAGTATTACTGCAACGGCATCCTCAACCTATAAAATAAACAATGACAGGATATCTGTGGATTTCAGGGGCGTGGACATCCGGGATGTGTTATCCGCCTTGGCCATAAAAATGGGCGTGGATATTATACTGGTCGACACCGAACCTGTGGAAATTAACTTCAGCGCGGACAATATCACCCTCCTGCAGGCCATGGAACTGATTATTGGCGGCCAGGGGCTGACCTACTTGCAAAACGGTCAAATAATGGTGGTGGGTACCCCTGGTGTCCTGCAGCAAAACTTTTTCGACCAGATGATCCTGACCAGGTTTAGCCTCTATCACGTACCGGCGGAGACAATAAAGGAACTTATTGGTGCTTTGGGTGTGGAGCAAGTCAGCATTACCGTGGATACCAACCAGAGATTGATCTGGGTCCAGGGCACCGCCCAGGTGTTGAAAAAGGTACGGGAACTGATTTATACCGTGGACACCGAGGACAGCCGGCTATCCCTGGACTATAAAATCCTCACCCTGCACCAGATACCCACGGACCGGGCCGTGGAACTGCTAAAAAGCATCGGCATTGAACTAAAACGCTACGTGCAGTTGGATAACCGTCTCATGGTGTTCGACAGCGAGCTATTCCCCCGCTGGGAGGAAATCACAACCCTGGTGAACGATCTTGATGGCCAGGCCTCGGTTGAGCAAAAGGTGTTTGTTTACCAGTTGAAAAACATCACCGCGGGTTACGCGGCAAAAAGATTAGCCCAGTTCCATTTTGGTGATGAGATAAAAACAATAACCAACAACTATGAGAAATTTGGCAGGGAACTGCTGGTGTTATGCCCGCCATACCTGGAGACAACGGTGCGCAGCGCACTGGTCAGCCTGGACGCCACCCGCCAGAAAACCAGGATACCCGTGGACACGGCCAGCGGTGAGGGAGCATACCAAAGCCTGAACGCCAAGCGCAGCCTGCTCAGCGAACTGTCCGGCATATCCCTGGCCAGCTTTCGTATCTCCAACAACCTGTCGGGAGACAGCAAAAACCCGACCTACGTGCTCTGGGTGGAAGAAACGCCGGATAATGTGCAACTGGTGAAGGATTTGCTTGGGGAGATGGGCGGTGGATCGGGAGGCGGTGGAGACTAGGATAGTGAGTATGAGGATTGGGGGTGGTTTGTAGAGGTTGGTGTTATAGGGATTAAAGAGATGCCCAATGCGCCCAGTGGTGGTATGGTATGTAAAACAAAGGTGAGGTATATTTAGGTTTTACGGCATGTTTTAGATTTTTCTATGGGGATGTGATAATGATGTTTTGGAAAATTAGCAAAACTTTGAAGAACCGGAGAGGCTTCACTCTGGTGGAATTGATGGTGGTTGTGGTTATTATAGGTATTTTGGCAGGGATTGCGGTGCCCAAGTATGGTAACATAACGGAAAAGTCAGAGCGAAGTGCTGTTGAAGCGAACCTGAGAACAATTGATAGTGCGATTTCGATGTATCGAGCAGCTAATGGCTCATATCCTGAAGATGCAACAGCAGCTGATGATGTGACTACTTTAAATGATTACTTGCAAGAATGGCCTTCCGGCCCAGGTACTGCAAAATACGGGATAGAAGAAGGTAGGGCTATTGTAACTTCAACGAATGCAGTAGGGGGCAAAACACTTAGTGGAGAATATTTACCAATTAACTGGGAAGAAGAATAGGTGCCAGGCACCCAACTTATTAACTTATTATTGAAACTCAAACCACCTCTTGCTAAAATATAGCAGGAGGTGTTATTTTTGGGCAGGAGAGCGCGGGTGGAGTATGACGGGGCGATATACCATGTGATACAGCGGGGAAACAATAGGGAATACATATTTGACAGGGATGAAGATAAGATGTTCCTGTTACAAGAGCTTATGGGCAGAAAAGCTTGTGCCGGGTTTAATCTATATGGCTATGTAATTATGAGTAATCACTACCACCTGGTTTTACAGGTGGGGGATGAGCCGTTGAGCAAGTTGATGCATTTATTGAACAGCAGCTATGGCCGCTATTATAACCGCGAACATAATCGCACCGGGCATGTATTTGATGGTCGCTACAAGGCTTTACCTATTCAGAACGAACGGTATCTCCTGGCGGTGCTAAGATATGTTCACCGGAACCCGGTCCGGGCCGGTATGTGCTCTCATGTTAACAAATACAGGTGGAGCAGCGATATATATTACCGCAACAATCAGGGCAATCTTATCGACATAGATTTACCGCTTGGTATGTTTTCAAATGACAGGGAAAGGGCAATTAAGCAATATATATCTTTCATGGAGCAGGAAGATGATATTGATTATGATCAACTGGATGCCGTCGGCGATACTTCATTTATGATCAAGATTAATCCGCCCCAAAAAAAATCCGTTAAAAAAAGCCTTGATGAAATATTAGCGGATACCGGTGTTTGTCCAGCGGACTTTGCGCTGATAAAAAGCGGTTCCAGGAAAAGATATCTTGTCCCATATAAAGCAGCTTATGCTAAAGAAGCGGTAAAGTACAAATATACCTTAAAAAGCATTGGTGATAATATTAATATATCAGCTACAGCTATTTACAAACTGTTGAATGGCGGTGGATAAAAGCAGCTTGATGCTGCCAATATCTTGACAATATCAATAAGTTAATAAGTTGGGTGCCTGGCACCATGTTAAAAAATTTGCAATAATGTGTTGAAAGGTGTCTAAATTTGCAGTAAGATGGTTGAAGTGCCGGTGTTTATATTATGCAACAAAGGGGGCGAAACGGAAGCAAGAGATGTCATAGACCATCGAGGCAAAATATTGGCCGTCTCCAATGATAATGTAGTACAAGGTTGGAAATGCTATATTAGTTGGAAATATTTGACCGGCATTTTTCCATACCCGTGTAAAGGAGGACACTAGCTTGGTGCAACGAGAACAATGGGGTACCCGGATGGGTTTTATCTTGGCTGCGGTGGGTTCCGCCGTAGGCCTCGGTAATATCTGGCGGTTCCCCTATATGGTGGCGGATAATGGCGGGGGAATATTTTTTCTTGTTTACTTATTTGCATTGTTGACTGCAGGTATTCCCATCATGATTCTGGAATTTGGCATTGGTCACAAATATCGCGGTGGGGCACCTTTAAGCTTTGCCAAAATGAATCGTAAATTTGAGTGGCTTGGCTGGTCTCAGGTAATAGTGTGCTTTTTTATCGCCGTCTATTATGTGGTTGTTATTGCCTGGGCCTTGAGTTACTTTTATCATTCATTTTCTCTGGGTTATGCCGGTGACCCCGCTGGTTTTTTCTTCGGTAATGTACTGGGCCTGACAGATGGACCTTTTGAACTGGGTGGCATACAAACCCAACTGCTAATTCCTTTAGCTATAGCCTGGGCTGTCAATTTTTTTGCCATTTACACCGGTGTTAAAGGCGGTATTGAAAGGCTAGCTAAGATACTTATTCCGACATTGTTTATAATGGTGGTAATAATTGCATTGCGTGGTTCCACCTTGCCCGGTTCTGCGGCGGGCTTAAACTTTATGTTTGATCCGGACTTCAGCAGGTTATTTGATTTTAAAGTTTGGACGGCAGCCTACGGGCAGATCTTTTTTGACTTAAGTATTTGCTTTGCCATTATGATTACTTATTCCAGTTACCTGCCCAAAAGATCGGACATCACCAGCAACGCCTTTACCACTTGTCTCACCAACTGTGGTTTTAGTTTACTGGCCGGTATTGCCGTGTTCAGCATCTTGGGGCACATGGCCTTTACCCAGGGTGTGGCGGTTAATGATGTGGCTGGTGCCGGTGTGGGGTTGGCCTTTGTCACCTTCCCTGCAGCTATCGCCACTTTGGGAAGTGTGGCTCCGTTATTTGGGATGCTATTTTTCCTGGCCCTGGCCCTGGCCGGCATAACTTCTTTGATTTCCATCAACGAGGCTGCCATTGCCGCTTTAATGGACAAGCTGGCCTTGGATCGTAAAGTGGTTACGGTGATTTATACCGCTGTAGCAGCATCTTGCAGTTTACTGATCGCCACCGGTGCCGGATTATACATTCTTGATATTGTTGACCACTTTACCAACAACTTTGGTATCGTTTTCGGTGGTTTGATCCAGGTGCTGCTGGTGGGCTGGTTCTTCAAACTCAAGTCTTTGCAGGATCATATCAATTCGGTTTCAGACATAAAAGCCGGTTCCTGGTGGGTGTTTTCCATTAAAATCATTACACCGTTGGTGGCGGGCTACACCGGCATTATGACCCTTATTAGCGATATCAAAGTACCGTATGAAAACTACCCCCAAGAAGCGTTATTGGTAATGGGGTGGCTTGTACTGGCGGTGATTGTTGTTGGCGGGTTCCTGGTGTCCAGATTAAAATGGAAAGATAAAGAAGTGCTCTTAATCGAGGGGGTAAGAGATAATGACAGGTAGTGCTATCGCCATGATGATAATCGCCATGGTTTTACTTTGGGGTGGTGCCGCTTATTTCCTGATTAAAGCATATAGGAATAATACCTTTTAGGTACCTCGTGCTGCTGGCGTATAAGCAGACGTGTAAAATCTATTAAGTAATATAAAGAATCCCGGAAGGCTTGAGTATCTTCCGGGATTCTTTATGTCAAAGCAAATGAAGATATTTTTAGCGGATTTCGTTGCTATTTTCCTTAACTTTATCCAAAAATGAACTAATTTTTTGCAGGTATAAATCCCCTGTCACTTCGTAAGATTTGCAGTGTTTTGCCTCCGGTACCCGCCAAAAACTGGCACGGGGGTAGGCCTTTTGCAATAACTCACTATTTTCAATGGGAATATCGGTGTCTCCCTCCCCGTGGATTAAAAGAAGAGGCCGGCCATTAAAATTCTTTACCTCATTAACCGGGCTGACCGCACCCACATTTAATCCCGTCAAAGGGGGTACAATTATGAAAAAAGCCTGGTTGAAGGGTATTGCGGGTAACTTGCTCCAAACTGATAAATTGGCCATTAAGTAACTCCTGAGGTCTGCAAAGGGAGCATCTGCTATCACACCCGCCACGGCAGGCTCCCGGGCACCGGCTAAAATTGATGTGGCGGCGCCCATTGAGTATCCGATAAGGATTATCTGCTGGTTTAAATCCCGCCGGGTTTTTATAAAATCAATTGCACCCAGCAGGTCGCGAACTTCGTACTGACCAACGGAGGTTAACTCACCATCGGACTGGCCGCTGTTACGAAAATCAAACATTAGCACGTTGCAGCCCTTATCAACTAAAAAATCGGCTATCGGCAGCAGGGGTACAGTATTGTGCATCCTGTTTTTGCGGTAGCCATGGGCAAATATCACTGTCTGTTCGTTTCCGGGTGATTTTATCAACCAACCGCTTAAATTCAGCCCGTCTTCCCGGCTTTTAAAACTTACATTCTCATAAGCCAAGCCAATATCAGCCGGGGAACCGGTTACCTCTTCCCGTACCGGGTGGGTCAGGTTCCAACCGACATAGGCGGAAATTCCCAACACAACTATGGCGGCCAGGGATATTAAACCAATGGCGGCCCATAGAATTATTTTTGGGGTTTTAGAATGGGTCAGCTGATTGTTAGGCTTGCTTTTCAATATTATCACTCCCGTATGTATGGTATTTGAACATTAAAAGACCAACTATAATGACAAATAATTAACTGGTAATTCAAATTCCTTGGAGGAATACCCTTTAAGTTTTTCTCTATAATGGTTTGGATCAACCAGGAAACATAGGAATGTTTATCCCGGAGTTCCCCCGGTCTGATCCACAGACGCCGCAGCTATGGCCGCCCCAACCCCGGAACCGTCTTTGGTTAGCTTTGTCGTTATTGATTGATGCTTACCTTTAAATATGTTATTGAGGGTAATGCTCAGCTTGTTTGCGAAGCCGGGCATTAATTCATACAGGGAACCGTCTATAGCTATGGTGTGACGTTTTGTAAGCCCCGGATCAATATGCATTATTACGCCGGTGTAAGTTGCCGCAACTAGTTGTACGGCACGGATAATTACGATTGAGGCAACACTACGCAGGGTTATCCGCTCTTCAATAAGGGAACCGGAAATGTGACCTTTAGTTTTCAACCACTGGTCAACATCCTTTAAATCCGGGCTTGTGTCCGCCAGCAATAACGCCACATCTTCAGATTTTACATGGTAAGGTGAGTAAAAAATTTCCGGCCGGCTTTCTTTGAACAGCAGCTTTTTATCAATAAAATCCTGGATAATTAATCTGACCAGTTCCCCTATGTATTGGCCGCCAACCATCTTCTCCAACCGCTGTTCCCCCGGTGCCTGGCTTTGCCGGTCCAGTTTGATATCATAATCAGTGAGTGGTAGGTTATCAAAATTACCTGATTCCATGTTAATAATCATTGGTTGGCCTGTAATTGGTGCCTTGGGTTCTATGTAGCAGGTATTATGACCGGTGCCGCATATTGATCCTATATCGGCGCTCTGGTCAATATATGAGGCTGTTAGCAATGTTCCCACTGTGTCATTGATAATGGCCTTGGGAATAACCTGGGTAATGTTTTTATCCACCAGAGCCCGTTTAAGTATTTCCGATACATCGTGGCCCTCTACACCCGATGTTTGAATTTCCTTGGTCCATTTGATCAATATAGCCCGGTCAACACCCGTTTGCCGGCTGGGGAAAGAAAAGGTAAGTCCAAGGGGATAAATTCGGCCCGGTGATAGCATAGATTTTATCTTTTCAGCAATAAAACTAAACAACTCATGCCCGGTAGCCTTGGGGGAAGTAAAATTGTAATCCCGGTCCTGCAGGGGAAAGGACTGCCACCCAAGGGTTTGGTATGCCCCGCTTCCCTTTAACTCCACCGTTAATACTCGCACGTTGGTGCCGCCGAAATCTACAGCCAGGTAAACTCCCTTTTCTATACCGGTGGGTTTTGTCAGGTAAGAAGGCAGCATTTTTAACGAGCTTTGTTTTCCGGCAAGCCCGTCCGCCATGGCCTTCTGAAAGCTATCGGCTATCTCTAATATTTGAGGTTCCGCAAGAACAAAACCAGCCCTCAGCATTCTAACGGCATTTACCATGTATTTGGCACTCCTAACTTTCGATAAAAATTGTATCCATTGAGCACTAGGTCTCTGTTTCAAGCTTGCTTGTAGCTTTGGTAAAAATTTAAATTGATACGCCATGTTGGTGTTATTGTTATCGTTTACGTACCCATAAAATTATAGTTTATCTTTGTATCTTTTGACTATACACCTGCCGTATTATAACACATTCATATGCCGCGCATTCACTATTTCCCCTATCTCCGTATTAGATTTATGTTATAAACACGATAATTTTAATGGTTGCAGAAAAACTTATGCGAAAAAGGCCCGGCAGGCTTACATTTAAAAGCTTGCTGAGCCTTTCCCATAAGTTAAGGACAACTATTTAAAAATCTAGACACCAATGTTGCTAAAGCGGTACCAGCAGAGGATGAAAATTACCTAACGCTATTTTCAGGATAAGGCTTAGATATTTTTAATAAACTCCCTTACAGCACTTAACATTTGTTTGCGCTCCTCATCGGAAACCATGGGTACGGCATAACAGTTGATATGCTTGGCATCGGCAAAGCCGCAGAAGGTGAAAGTGCCATGGATAAAAGAGGTGTTGAGTGCCTTCATCATACCGGTCTGGTTGGCTGTGTTTTCATCCGCGCCCGAGGTGGTGATGACCGCGGCCCGCTTGCCCGTAAGTAGACCGCGCGGGCCGGTGGGAGTATACTCATAGGCAAATCCTTGACTCATTACACGGTCAATGTAGCCCTTTAACATTGCAGGTATGGAAAACCACCAAATGGGGCTGATCAACACCAGCACATCGGCCCAAACCACGTCGGCCTGTTCCCTGGCAATGTCTTCAGGTTTTTCTCCAGCCAGGAACTTCTGGAAATCCGCTGCACTTAGTACCGGGTTCCAATTCATGGCGTATAAATCCTTAACCTTTATCTTTGCACCCTTTTGTTCCAGTTCCTGTTTAACCACATCCAGTATGGCGGCGTTAAAACTTTTGGGGTTGGGGTGGCAATAGATTACCAGTGCGTTCAATTTATCAACTCCTTGTAATTATACCTACAATAATATAGAGTGTTTGCTGTAAGAGGGGGTTGACAGCTTGTAAAAAGTTAAAAGTTGAAAAATGCTGCAATCAGTAGTGGCCGATAAGTAATAATGCTAACTTGTTTTTTTATCGGATAGCAAAACACCCCCTACTCCCACGTTATCCATTTCCCGCTCCTGAATTAACACGATAAAGGCTTGCTCCGGTAGTTTGATTATTTCACTGGCAGCTTTAGTGATGGATTTAACTAATTCTGTCTTTTGTTCCTTGCTCAACTTGGGGCCGTCAACGGTAATTACTGGCATGGTAAATTCCTCCTTTATTCTTATATCTTATCATTATAGTTTATCTTAGTATTAGTTGACTATACGCCTATAATACATGACCTTTATAAATTTTAAATAATTGGTGTATTTTGGGATAGAAGGTACAAGAATAACTGTATACTGTTCAAGGTTCTTCCAAATAAACTATCCCGGAGGTATAATAACGTTAAACTCTAATTCCTAATTTTTTCTGTTTAATTGGGAGTGAATTCTATGTTAAATAATAAAGGGATTGCGATGCCGCTTGTAATCATGGTTACGTTTATAATGGCTTTATTAGGCGCGATCGCATTGCAATATAGTAATTCACAAGCTGTAGCCGTATCAAACGACCTAAGAAAAAAGCAAGCACACTATCTTGCACGTTCTGGCATAGCAGCCACCTCATCATGGATAATGAATAACCCTAACAAGGCGGACACATTAAACGGAAAAAGATGTGAACCGGTTTATTTGGGAGAAGGCAGTTTTGTTGTTGAGGTTAAAAAGCCATCCGATGATACTCTGAAGCTAATTTCAACTGGTACTGTCCAAGGGGTTTCGGATACCATATCTATGACCATGATAAGAGAAGAAGTTATTATTGGTGGGGACGGAAACCCAATAGATCCAAATGGTACACCGGAAGATAATTTTGATTATGCCGCTTTATCCAAAACTATATTAAAGGTTTATAATAATGGGGAAATAAATGGAAACGTTGGAGTAAGTGGAGAAAAAACAAATATTATACTTTATAATAACGCTAAAATAACAGGGAAGCAAGATTATAATCTAGAGCGCGAATTGCCTGATTATGAGGAACCGAATAATTATAGATATGCAGGTAGTATACTGCTAAGTAATAACAAGCAAACTACTATAAGCGCTAACGGTGATGGGCCACACTATTATGAGTCAATAAAAATGAATAATAATTCAACCTTAACAATTGATACTGGTCAAAATAAGGATTTTTGTATTAAAGTTGGCACACTTGATTTTAGTGAAGGTAATAATAGTGAAATAAATATAATTGGTGAAGGAAGGGTCTTAATGTATGTGGATGATTTTAATCCCGAAATAAAAAATAATGTGACAATTAATAGCTCTAAAGATCCTAGTAAGTTGATTATCTATACAAAAGGGACGCAAAATATCTTTGCTATGAATAACTGTGCTGTTTATGGAGGTATTTATGCACCAAGGGCAAAAGTTATTATCAATAATAATGCCTGTATTGTAGGCTCCGTTGCGGCTAATGAGATAGAAGTGAAAAACAATGGAGAAATAAAAAAAGGTACAGTAATTGATTATTCTAGCGGTGGGGAAAAAATAATAGTATATAAAAAGGATCAATGGGGAACATGGAAATAAAAAGGGTGTGAGAAGTTATGGGGTTTAAAAGGCATATAAAATTTAAACTTAAAAGATTAAATAAGTATAATCAAATTGGAGGTTTTTCTTTAACAGAAATTCTTGTCTCTGTGGCTGTAATCTTAATTGTATCTATAGCTATGTTAGCTTTGTTTACTAATAGTGTAACAGGGGTTTTTTCCGCAGGGCAACGGAGTGATGGCATCCATATTGAACAAGAAATTATTGAAAAGCAATTAGCTGAAGATAATACAGGAAATACGAGTTTAGAAATGAATTTTGTGGGTTCGTCAGATAGTATATTAATTTCAATTGATGGTAAGGTAGTAAATGAGGGGTCTTTAACTACTTTTATTCCTAATACTGGAAATATTGATTGAACAATGCAGAAAACCTGTAAAATTAAAGATTATTGTTTGCTTGTAGTTAATTAACCAACAGATACTAACCCAGGAGGCCTAATCATGAGGCTAAATGATAATGGATTTACGTTGGTCGAACTCGTGATTGCTATGGCCCTATTGCTAATCGTATTGTCATTGGGGTATATGATGTATTTTTTTGGTCTAAGGTCCTTTCAGACTATTGAAGAACAGTGGAAAGTGCAACACGAAGTGCAACTTGGTGCAAATTTTATTACCAATTCCGTTCGAAATGCAATAAAGATTGAGCTAAATCCAAATGATATATTATTTTGGGATGATAGTGACAATTATATTTGCTTAGAAAAAACAACTCAGGGCGATGAACAGAAATATAGTATTATGCATATCAGCAATAAAGGAAGAACTCCAGTGACGAAGCCGGTTATTGACAAATTGCAATTTGAATTAGCAAGAACAAATGATAACTATATATTGTCATTTGATATAATAGGTAGCTCCAGAGAATCAAGTTATAGATTAAATTCAAGTGTTTTTCTGAATAACTCTGATAAAATACATCCAGTGGTTATACCTGATTCAGAAATTGTGGCTATTTATTACAAAACGCCATAATTTAATACTAATTTACGTGCCATTGGGTTGTGCCTAATACTATTACTATAATGAACGCTCGTTTAGCAGAACGAATGATGTTGCAGAAATTGAGATTTGAATTATTTTGAATTGTCCTGGTTGATTAAAAATGGGTAATAGGTTTTACTACTATCATTCCCACCAAAAATCAGCCAAAAACACCTCAAGCTCATCATTATGACTCTGATTATTCGCCAACCGCTCGGCCCACCAACCGGTCACAATATACCCTTTTTCGTAAGGTACAATGGCAAAATCCGGGTCAAATTTTTCACTGGTCCGGGTTTTCTCCCATATCTTTTTCCCGTTGGCATCGATTTTAACAAGGTAAAGCCCGTATCCATTCTTATCAAAAGAATTGGACCAGCCCGCCACCAAAAAAACCCCGTCAACGGTCTGCTGCACTGATTTACCCGTGTCGAAATCGGCGCCGCCGAAGGTTTTTTCCCAGATTTTTTCACCGTCTGAATTAATTTTAATGAGATAAATAGGGATTGCTGAACCAATCCTATTTCAATCAAAACATTTATAACGACGGCCTTAAAAAAGCCGGTTTATGCCCAAATAGGTACCGGAGAAAAATAAACAAAATAACACGCAGCCTGCGCTCCAAGTTCATCACCAAAAACTGGAGGCAAATTACACTTTCGGCGGTCTCTTTCAGGCGCGCCATAATACGCGCCAGCCCATAGCGGCGCTTACCTTCGCCGAATTTACCTTCTATGGCATTACGTTCGCATGCGTCTTGCCGTTCCAAGCGTCTTTGTTCTTTTTGAAGCGACTTGTCAGCTGGTGGTCTACCCAGCCTTGGGCCGCT